>JAEEXH010000135.1 GCA_016291435.1 Oscillospiraceae bacterium | reverse complement strand
AACCTGTTCAAGCTGAAAATGATGCCGTTCTTCCCCTTTGACCCGAACGAAGAATAAAAAAACAGCCGGTGCGTTCTGCATCGGCTGTTTCTGATCGGAGTGACAGGATTTGAACCTGCGGCATCCTGCTCCCAAAGCAGGCGCGCTACCAACTGCGCTACACCCCGTTTGCTCTGTTATTGTACCATATTTCGCGGATTTTGTCAAGATACATGCGGCTGAGATGCATGAACACACCTCAGCCGCGTGTTGTTTCAGTCGCCCATCACCTTGACGAGCACTGCCTTCTGCGCGTGCAGCCGGTTCTCTGCTTCGTCAAAGATCTCGTTTGCGTGTGCCTCAAAGACCTTTTCCGTGATCTCCTCGCCGCGGTGTGCCGGCAGGCAGTGCTGCACCATCACATCGCTGTGTGCGGCACCGATCACATCGTCATTGACCTGATAGCCCTTGAACGCGATGCGGCGCTTCTCCGCTTCGCCCTCCTGACCCATCGAAGCCCAGACGTCCGTGAAGATGACATCTGCGTCAATCGCTGCGGTAACAGGATCGTTCGTCATGGTAAAGCCGCCGTTCTGCTTTGCGAAATCAAGCACTGTTTCGTGCGGCTGATAGTCATCCGGGCAGGCAACAGAGACCTGCATGCCGACCTTCAGACCGCCGACAATCAGCGAATTTGCCATGTTGTTGCCGTCGCCGATATAGCACATTTTGAGCCCTGCAAAGCTGCCCTTATACTCACGGATCGTCATGAGATCAGCGAGCACCTGGCAGGGATGGCAGAAGTCCGTCAGACCGTTGACAATCGGAATGCTGCCGTATTTTGCAAGATCCTCGACCTCCTGCTGTGCAAAAGTGCGGATCATGATGCCGTCGAGATAGCGAGAGAGCACGCGGGCAGTATCCTGCACGGGCTCGCCTCTGCCGATCTGGAGATCATGCGAGGAGAGGAACAGCGGATAACCGCCGAGCTGCACCATGCCGGTCTCGAAGGAAACGCGGGTGCGCGTCGATGCCTTCTGGAAGATCATGCCGAGCGATTTGCCCGCCAGACGCGGATGCGGGATGTTGTGCTTGCGCTCATATTTGAGCTGATCTGCAAGATCGAGCAGATCAAGGATCTCTGCCTCTGAGAGATCGAGCATTTTCAGAAGATGCTTCATATGGAGATTCCACCCTTTCTATGTGTTTCAGGCAAGTACATCGCGGAGAATCGCGAGACCTGCGTCCATTTCTTCCTTTGTGATCGTCAGCGGCGGGAGCAGACGTACCTTTTCCTTCGCAGTCAGCACGAGCAGACCAGCGTCATTCGCCTTCACCATCACATCATGTGCATCCTTCGATTTCAGCGTAATGCCGATCATCATGCCGATGCCGGACAGCGCTGCAATCTCCGGGATCTTTGCAAGCTCGCTCCGCAGATAGGCAGCCTTCTCCTTCACGGAATCAAGGAAGCCCTCTGCCGTCACCTGCTTCATCACGGCAACGGCGCCTGCACAGACGACCGGGTTGCCGCCGAAGGTCGAGCCGTGTGTGCCCGGTGTGATGACATCTGCGCACTTCTCATCGACAAGGCAGGCACCGATCGGGAGACCGCCGCCGATTGCCTTTGCAAGCGTAGTGACATTCGCCGTGATGCCGAACAGCTCCTGTGCGAGGAATGTGCCCATTCTGCCGCCGCCGGTCTGCACCTCGTCGATCATGAGCAGAATATCCTGCTCCTCACAGAGCTTCGCGACTGCCTGCACATAGTCCTTATCGAGCGCCATGACGCCGCCCTCGCCCTGCACGAGCTCCATCATGACCGCGCAGACGGTGCCGTCGAGCTTCGATTTCAGATCATCGAGATCATTTGCCTTTGCGAAGGCAAATCCCTCCGGGAAAGGGTAGAAATACTGGTGGAAGCCGTCCTGACCGGTCGCGGCGAGCGTTGCAAGCGTTCTGCCGTGGAAGCTGTTTTGCAGCGTGATGATCGTGCCGCGGTTCTTGCCGTACTTATCGGAGCTGTATTTCCGCGCAACCTTGATCGCACACTCATTTGCCTCTGCGCCGGAATTTCCGAGGAACACCCGCGAGAAGCCGGTAGTTTTGCAGAGGAGCTCGACGAATTCTGCCTGCGGCTGCGTGTAGTAGTAGTTGCAGGCGTGCTGGAGCTTCTTTACCTGCCCGCAGACTGCCTCAACCCATGCCTCATTGCCCCAGCCGAGCACGTTGCAGCCGATGCCGCTGCCGAAGTCGATATAGGTCTTGCCGTTTTCATCGGTACAGGTGGCGTTTTTGCCCTGTGTCTCGACCAGCGGGATCCGCCCGAAGGCCTTCATCATATGCTGATCGGTTGTCTGAATTGTATTCATGTGATTCACCTTATTTCAATATCATATTTCATGCTCTGCTCAGTATACGCTCAAAAACTGCGTGCCGACGCCTTCGTTCGAGCAGATCTCCACAAGGATTGAGTGCGGCACTCTGCCGTCGATGATGACAGCCTTCTTCACGCCGCGGCGGATCGCTTCCACGCAGCAGTCGATCTTCGGGATCATGCCGCCGGAGATGATGCCCTGCCGCTTGAGATTTGCGACCTCGCTGATGTTGACAGACGGGATCAGTGTGGAGGGATCGTTCTTATCGCGCAGGAGACCGGCGATATCCGTCATGAGGATCAGGTTTTCTGCGCCGAGTGCCGCTGCAATGGATGCCGCAGCGGTGTCCGCGTTGACATTGTAGACCTGACCGTCTGCGCCGCATGCAACAGTAGCGATAACCGGCACATAGCCGTTGTCGAGCGCCATCAGAATCGGGCTCACGTTCACATCGGTGATCTCGCCGACAAGACCGAGATCAGGCTTCGATTCCTTCTTCTTCGCCTGGAGCAGCGCGCCGTCGATGCCGGAAAGACCGATTGCCTTGCCGGAGTGCCGCGTCAGATGTGAGACAAGCTCCTTGTTGACCTTGCCCGCCAGCACCATGCGCACCACATCTGCGGTCTCAGCATCGGTGTATCTGAGGCCGCCGATGAACTTGCTCTCGATATTCAGTCTGCTCAGCATGTCGCTGATCTCGGGACCGCCGCCGTGAACGAGCACCACACGGATGCCGACCAGCGAGAGCAGCACGATGTCGCTCATGACCGCTTCCTTCAGCGCTTCATTCGTCATCGCGTTGCCGCCGTATTTCACGACGATGATCTTCTGATTGTAGCGCCGGATATAGGGCAGCGCGTCGATCAGAACCTGCGAGCGGATCTTGGTTGAGATAAACTCCGGGATTTCCATTTTTTCCATATCTGGCTGACTCCTTTAGCTTCTGTAATCGCCGTTGATCTTCACATATTCATAGGTGAGATCGCAGCCCCATGCGCAGGCGGTCGCTTCGCCGTCGCCCATTTTGATGAGTACCTGTATTTCATCCTCAAGCAGGATCTCCTTTGCCTTTTCCTCCGAGAACGGGATGCCGCAGCCGTCCTTCGCGACGGTGATTCTGCCCTTTGCGGAAGCAAGGTCAACCGTCACCTTTGTAACATCGTATTCGGTATCGGAATAGCCCATTGCGCAGGCAATGCGTCCCCAGTTGGCATCTGCGCCGTACATCGCTGCCTTGAAGAGGCTCGAAGTGATGACGCTCTTTGCGATGATGACAGCGGACTCCTCAGAAGCCGCACCCGAGACCACGCATTCGATCAGCTTCGTTGCGCCCTCGCCGTCAGCCGCACACATTCTCGCAAGATTCAGCATGACTGCATACAGTGCGCCGCGGAATGCCTTGTATCCCTCGGATTCCTTCGTAATCTGACTGTTCTCCGCCTTGCCGTTTGCCATGACGCAGACCATGTCATTCGTGGAAGTGTCGCCGTCCACGGAAACGCGGTTGAGCGTCAGGCGCACCACATCGGAGAGCGCCATTTGCAGCATCTCCGGGGAGATGGCGCAGTCAGTCGTGAGGAAGGTCAGCGTGGTCGCCATATTCGGATGGATCATGCCGCTGCCCTTCAGCATACCGCCCAGCGTGCAGGTCTTCTTGCCGACCTTGAAGGTCACGGCGACCTCCTTCTCGCGGGTGTCGGTGGTCATGATCGCATGGACAGCCTCGCTGTTGCCCTCATAGGAGAGACCCTCGACCAGCTTCGGGATGCCAGTAGCGATCGGCTCGATCGGCAGCACCTGTCCGATGACGCCTGTCGATGCAACGATGATGTCCTCCGGACGGAGCTCCAGATCCGCTGCTGCGAATTCGCACATGGCACGCGCCTTCTCGACGCCGTCCGCATTGCAGGTGTTCGCGTTGACGGAGTTCACGATCACAGCCTGTGCGTGTCCGTCACGGATATTCTCCTTTGTGACAAGGATCGGGGCACCCTTCACCTTATTCGTGGTGTAGACCGCAGCGACAT
>JAEEXH010000004.1 GCA_016291435.1 Oscillospiraceae bacterium | reverse complement strand
CAATTCTTTCCGGCGAAACTGATCCCAACAAACTCTACGACCTGATCACCACGATGGAGGAGTATCAGGTGTTCTCGACAGAGGAAGTCGAACACGTTGTTGACCTGTTTCTGGACGGTGCAGGACGAGAGCGCCTCGATCCGCTGCTGGATTCCAATGCCGCAATTTACAAAGACCTCGAAACAGAGGAGCAGATCAAGTTCAAGAGCGCTGCAAAGGCGTTCGTTCGCACCTATGGTTTCCTCGGCGCGATCCTGCCGTATGGCAATGCAGACTGGGAGAAGCTGTCTATCTTCTTGAACCTGCTGATCCCCAAGCTGCCTTCACCCCGTGAAGATGATCTGTCAGAGGGCATTCTGGAGTCCATTGACCTGAACAACTACAGACCGGAAGCCCGTGAATCCATGTCCATCGTGCTTGACGATTCCGACACAGAGGTCGATCCTGTTCCTGCTGGAAAGGTAGGACACATCATCGATCCGGAAATGGATCTGCTGTCCAACATCGTCTCTGAATTCAACGATATGTTCGGAAACATTGAGTGGAAGGACGAGGACAATGCCCGCCATCAGGTGACCGAGGTCATTCCTTCGATGGTATCAAAGGACGAGAGCTACCAGAACGCTATGCGCAATTCCGATGAGGAGGGCGCAAGGCTCGAAAGCGAGAGAGCTTTGCAGCAGGTCATTTTCTCGATCATGGCGGACAACATGGAGATCTTCAAACAGTATCAGGACAACCCTGCATTCAGAAAGTGGCTGGCTGATATGGTATTCAATATGACATACAACCCGGACGGAAACCCGTACACTCCGCCCAAGAAGTAACCAGACAAAGACATAGGTGGGTACAAGCCGTTTCATATGTACAGGGCTTGTACCCGCTTTTCCTATAGAGAAGGGAGATGGGGCATTTCATGCTTATGATCGACAACCAGATCCAAGTGATCGATGACGCAATTTGCCGCCATATCGACAGCATCAGCGGCTCTACCCGTGGGGCGATTTCACAAGACATTCTCACCAAGCTGATCAGCTTTGTTGAGCATATCATGCTCAAATTCTATTCAAACGGCTATGACCTCGATGACGATGAAGAAAACATCCAAGCCGCTATTGAGTTTACGCAGGTAAATGGCGAACTGAAAACGCTCTACCGCTTCCGAAACTACCTGCAAATCGTAGCAGTACATTATACTCTTGACGAAAATGCATCCGAACGGTTGATGCTCAAATACTATCAGTATCTGCTGGAAATGAAGAACCTCGTTAGAAGGCATTTCAATATCCGCATTCTTCATAACCTGAATAAGTTTCCACTACAGCTCGACTCAGCTTTGCAGGAATACTATGCCAAGATCGCCGAGAGAATTGAACAGCATCCTGCCCAGCTTTCGGCACAGGGAAACAAGTATTATATACAGAAAATCAAGCCGTTCTATGTTGGGGACAACATCTACCACGAGGTAACGTTCACACCGGCGGTAGATAAGGCGACTAAATCAAGCCGTGTCATTGCTTTCACGAAGCTGCCTGTTACCAGCAACTACGCTTCACGATTTCAATTGGTCGAGTCAAGCGTGGATATTTTAGGAAAAACGATGCCCATTGTTATTATTATAGGTTGGGAAGTATCCATTCGTGACTGTGAATTCTCTAATTTCATTTCGGTTGTAACCGGTGACCGCACTAAAGTACCGTATCCGGAGCAGAGAACAATATGCAGTTTTCTTACACGAGGAACATCCCTGACAGAATTGATGGACTTTCCGGATACCGCTTATCAGAACCTGACTGCTCAATGGAGGGCTAATCTCCGATCTGATACATTTATCAAAGTTTTAGACCGGTGTCGTAAGCTTATCCGAAGTCAATGTGCCGGGAGCAATATTCTTCGTTATTTATTATTCAACATGAACAATGCAATTATTAAAGATCAGCGTGATGAAAAGAGAAGACAGCAAGAGTGGTTTGAAAACACTCAATTATCCAACTTGTATCTCCCTAATAAATGCATCCCGTTTGATACAATGCCGTTTATCAATTCTCCACGCAACCATAACCCAAGACTAAGTGCTTTGTTCACCTGTATACATACCAACGGAAGAAAGCATGAATTGCTGGCAAGGCACATTCGTAATAACACAGAGATCGACGGCAGGATATTCACGCCACTTGCAGAGCTTACTGGATATAGTGACATTCCAATGCTTGTTGATGAATACAACAACACTCTATGGTTTGGTCATCGAGATAGAAGCCAGCTTGTCATAAGCCACGAACATTTATTTATCAACGAATACCGGCTGGACACTTGTACGATCATACGCAAACTGCGCAAAATCGCTGAATCGGGGCTTCCCAATTATGCATTTGAAGCGGAACTATGGCTTCACGGCGGAGCTTCCGGAGTAGACTGCGAAGAGAAGAGGGTTATTATTGCTGACTTGTTTTCGCAGTCCCGTGTAGCAGTGATCTATGGCTCGGCAGGTGTAGGAAAGTCTACCCTCATCAATCATGTGGCACAGCTTTTTGATGCAGAAGACAAACTGTTTTTGGCGCAAACAAACCCAGCGGTCAACAATTTGAAACGCCGTGTCAAGGCGAATAAGGATCATTGTGAGTTTTCTACCATCGCCAGCTTTCTGAAGAAAGATACGGTAGCTCCAGAATGTCATCTGCTTGTTATCGATGAGTGCAGTACTGTCAATAACGCTGACATGGTGAGCATTCTCCAAAAAGCGAAGTTTCAGGTGCTTTTACTGGTAGGAGACACATATCAGATCGACTCGATCAGATTCGGCAACTGGTTTACTGCCATCAGACATTTTATACCAGAAAAAGCTGTGCATGAATTGACAGAACCGTACCGTGCAAGAAACAACAGACGTCTCCTTGCGCTGTGGGCAAAGGTCAGACATATGGACGATGATGTTCTTGAGCTGATTGAAAAGCAGAGCTGTTCTTTGAAAGTAGACGATTCACTGTTCAGAAAAGACGATGAAGATGAAGCCATCCTTTGTTTGAATTATGACGGGCTTTATGGAATCAACAACATCAACCGCTTCTTACAGGAGAGCAATCCTAACAAACCAGTGCAGTGGGGTATCCTACAATACAAAGTCGGCGATCCTATTCTGTTTCTCGAATCCAACCGTTTCCACCCATTGATCTACAATAACATGAAGGGCAAAATCGTCGGAATAGAGGTTTTCGACGCCGGTACAGTCAATGCAAGGATTCAGTTTGATATTGAGCTGGAAAAGCCAATTGACAAATCAGAAATCATGTGGTATCCGTTGGAATATCTCGGCGAATCGGCAGAGGGAAACGCCATTGTTCGATTTTCTGTGTACCAAACAAAAAACGCAGATGAGGAGGACGATCACACAACATCAAGAACAATCGTGCCTTTCCAGATAGCTTATGCTGTTTCGATTCACAAGGCACAGGGATTGGAATATAACTCTGTGAAAATTGTCATCACCGATGAGGTAGACGAACTGATAACTCACAACATTTTCTACACCGCCATCACGAGAGCGCAGAGCAAACTCAGAATATACTGGACGCCGGAAGTTGAGCATAAGGTGCTGGAACACATCCGACCACGGAATATTGATAGTGATGTGGAGCTGTTAAAGAGCTATCTCAGCGAGCCTTTATCCATATTCCCATTCTAAACAAAAACAGGCTGCGGTCATCATCGACCGCAGCCTGTTTTCATTTTCCGAGGACGTCCAGCATCATTCTCGCTCCGTCCTTGAATCCCTGTACATAGAGCGACTCGTTGTCGAGGGAAGCGCTCTCGCTTTGTATGTCCGAGAGTCTATGGTACATTTCGACCTGCTCCGGTGTGAGCGACTTCTCAAACTCTTCTGAAAGCCGAAGCCACTCTTGACTCATCTCCGTTGGTTCTGGTCGAGGGATTCGCTCCGATGGATTGATCTTGCCGTGATAAAGCTCTTTTAGCATGGCGGCATACCTCCTTTTCAGCACAACAGTATACCACAACTTTCCGGAAATAGCTATCACCAGAACCACCAAAGATGTGTGCTAAAACCTGTGTAGAATGGATGACTGAATGAACAATTTAACGACCCCACATAAAATTCAACGAACCTATCCAGTTCGTTAAATTTAGCTCCCAGCCGCATTCAGCGCACTGGCAACAGGGCAAAAAGCCCTGAAATCAAGCCTTTTTGCGGTATTCCTTGTATCAATCCCGTAACTGCTTTATCTATCACGTTAAGTACTATTCCCTTGCTTTTTCCTTTGATTTGTGCTATACTCTTTTTATGCTGGCGATGCTCTTTGGTGTTATTTCAGTCATGCTTCCCCCGTATCGACAAGAGCATTGATTATATCCCCCGCTACTCATAATCACAATATTTCGCCGCAAAACATCAAATCGAGAAAGTCGAGGCATAACAACATACACTGTCGATGCCTGCTATTATAGGATGTGGTTTCACCTTATTCTCCCGTGAGCAGAGCGAATATCGACATATTTCCACGAATATAAAATCCAGAAAAAACAACCAATCTGCGCACTCACGGAAACCACTCTCCCCTACTCCGGATTATACGTAATCATATCTTACGTCTTGGCGCACGTTGAGTGCGTGGTATTGATGTCAAGGGAACTGAAAAATGAAAGGATATAATAATGGCAAGAGGTATTATCTATATCATGGAAACCGTAGTTCCGGGTCTGATAAAGATTGGAAAAACTGCTTCCAATCAATTTGACAATCGGATGTATAACCTGGAACGAAACGGATACAACAATGTGGCTGGATTGAAAAGACGCTTTGCAATCGAAGTGGATGAATATGATGAAAAGGAAATCATGCTTCACAGTTTGTTTGGTAAAAGTCGTTTGCAAAATTCGGAATTGTTCGCCGTTGATGTTGCATTGGTGATTCAGCTTCTTACATCTTTTGAGGGAAGACAAGTATACCCGGAAGATACAACAAAGGCAGAGGTATTTGCGGAAGCGACTGAGAGTGTGGGCGTTTCCTTGATACCAGACGGCGTATACGACCTGAAGGAGAATAGGCGGGGGTTTGGTATTGTTACTGCAAAAATGAAGGTTGCGAACGGTAAATTTATCGTACTAAAGGGAAGCGTATGTGCGCCTGTTACCGGGGGATGGGCGCCCGCAGTCAGACGGGCAGCAATCATAGAGAACAATGTTTATTGGAAGATGTCGAATGTGATTCACCTTCTACTGCTGGATGGATTCCTTTGGGAAAAGCAAACAATGGTTGGATGGTGTGGAAGACAGCATCTGGAAAACCGATTGATTCATTCAGAACATCGTAAAATCGCTGAAAACAGACTTGCCACAAGTTACGGTTCGGGTGATTGCAAAATAGCGCCCAGTGTGGGGAAAGGTTGTCACACAGAAAGGAATAATAAAATGGTAACAGTTACGATTGAAAACAACGAATTCATATTTCACGGCACATTCGACTGCGGCTATGCAGGGCTTTACCATGATGATCAGATTTTCTTCTAGGAGAAGCGGATTATGTCCGTGATGAAGGCTTACAGGGCAAAGACCTGTCCGAATGCACGGACGAAGAACTTGCGGCGGAAATGGCGGCATTCTACAATGCAGTGGAAGCCCGTTTGCAGCAGAATATTCAGCTGTTCAACGGGAATTTTCTGAAGGAGCTGATGGATGCGCTCAAAGGCTGCGGTTATCCCTACTGGGAATATCCGAACATGGTGACACCGGGTTTTCTGGAGGCAAATCCCGATTTTGACGATTGGTATCATTATGCCGGGAGTGAACTTCCGGAGCCGGTTTTCATTCCGGAAAATGCAGGCAGCAAAGAAATCGAACTGCGCAGAAAATATCCGGGCTTCAATTTCGAGCACTGGAGCGAGACTTTGACGCTTCATTGTCTTGGAGTCTCAGATATGGAGGACGGCGGCTGGATTGGGATTGAGATCTCGGATGAGATGGAGTATCTCTGTCATCTTACGACGGATATCATGCCGGATCTCAGCATAAACGGCTGGAACAACGGATAAAATGAAATAAGCCCCGCACCACTGAATCACCAGTGATGCGGGGCTCCCTGTTTTTGGCTTCTCACGCCTTGAACAGTGCGCGGAAGAAATTATAGAAGAGCGGGATGCCGACGCTGCCGTCATGTCCGCCGTTCGGCACCTCTGTCCAGATGTGGTCGGTGCCGTTTTTCGTAAAGAGCTCATGATACTGCTTCGGGAATGTGCCGACAACCGAGTCGCTTGTGCCGCCTGCAATCATCAGCAGATAGGGAAGCTTGTCATCGGCGATTCTGAAATCCTTTTCAGTCATGCGGGTGTTCGTGCCGGGGATATAGCTTCCCTCGTGCTGCAAATACTTATCCACGCCGGGGACAATGCCCGGAGCGGGGGAGGAGGCACAGACATAGCCGAAGAGCTCCGGCCGGCTGATGCCGAGATAGAGCGACTCTCTGCCGCCCATCGAGAAGCCTGCGACAGCGGTGTTGTCCCTGCCGGTTTTGACGGCGTAATGCGATTCGATATACGGCATCAGGCTTTCTGTCAGGTCATAGAGATAATCGTCATAGCGGTCCATTGTGTTCATCGTGAAGCCGAAGCCGCTCGGCATCTCAGCGTTCGGATCGGTATACATCTGCGGGAAGACGATGATGAACGGGACTGCTTCGCCCGAGGCGATCAGGTTCGATGCCATTTCGCAGATGCTGAATCCCTGCAGCATGCCGTTTTCATCGCTCATGATGCCGTGGTGCATATAGAGCACCGGATAGCTCTGACTCTCGGAATAGCCTGCGGGAAGCCAGATGTTGGCGCCCTTGCTGCGGTTTGCCTTCTTCGAGAAATAGGTGAAGTGTGTGATCGTGCCGGTGTTTCCGCTCTGCACATTTGCAGGGACTTTGTCGGTCATTTCGCTGCGTACCTTGTCCATATAAGCCTTCGGTTCTGCATGGTTTCCGCTCTGCGTCGTTGTCGTGGCAGTCGTTTCGGAGGAAACGCTTGATGAGGTTGTGGCCGTTGTCGTGACGGTGGGATGCGTAAGCAGCAGGCGTTTCAGCAGCGTGTAGTCAGCGGCGTTCAGCTTGCCGTCGTTGTTCATGTCGGCAGCTCTTGAGAAGATATCGCTTTTCGGGTCGCCGAAGAGGTAATCCCGCAGGGCATACACATCGTCCTTGTCAACGCTGCCGCTGCTGTTCACATCGCCGGTCAGAATTTCCTGGAGCGAGCTGTTTGCATCGGCCGCGAGAATATCGTCGGCGTAGAAATCCGCTTTGGAATCCTCTGTCTCCAGATAGAGCGACATGTTCTGCGCATTCTCCGGGATGGTGTACGACCGGTTTGTGAGCGTCAGCCACATGCCGGAGGCGGCGTCTCCCTCGGCAATGCAGTCATAGACATCGCCGCCGAAGCCGCCGGTGTTGTATTGCAGGGAGAGCTTGAAATGCACTGCCATCGGTGTCGTGTTCTGCATGACGGCTGCCCGGAAGAAATACTGAGAGCCCGGGAGAAACCGCTCAGGGTCGAGCGTGTGCGAGATGCCGCACCAGCTGTCTGAGCGGCCGGTGACAGCGGCAGAGGAGACGCCGTTGATTGCGGCTGCGTCTGTTTGAGAGACAGTCGCTGTGCCGCGTGCCGTCCAGCCGTCGAGACCGGTTTCAAAATCGCCGGTCAGCAGCGGCGCTGTGGCGGCCGAGACCGGGCAGAGAGAGAGGACGCCCGCTGCGGTGAGTGCGGCGAGCCATGCTGAGAGGGTGTTCTTTTTCATAACAGATACTTCCTTTCATTTTTTTATCCCCCTGAAATGAAAGAATTGCGTGTCTATTTGTCTGATCTGCGCAAGAGCATATCTGTCTATTCTGTATTATACATCACTTCTCTCTATTTGTATATACACAATATCAAGAAATACTATACAAAATGAATATATTTCCGCATGCCTGTGCGTGCTTTGGACATGCCTGCATGCACTGTGGAAGATGTAGGAAATCGGAATCTGCCTCTCACAGAAATACGCGAATATGCTGAAAAAACGCACTGTGCCCTTGACAATCCGCAGCACGGGTGATACAATATTACAGTATCAAATCCAGTACAGGGAGAATTGAACATGACATTCAGTTCCGTTACATTTTTATTTCTCTTTCTGCCGGTGACCTTCCTGCTCTATGCAGTCTGCCCGCAGAAGACCCTGCGCAATCTCATTCTGGCAGCCGCGAGCCTTGTGTTCTATGCGTTCGGTGAGCCGGTCGCGGTTGTTATCATGATCGTCTCGATCATCTGCAATTATCTCTTCGGGCTCTGGGCTTCGGGCAGGCGGCTCGATCGGCTCGCGGTGTTCTGCGCGGTGCTGCTCAATATCGGCCTGCTGATTGCCTATAAATATACAGGCTTCCTTGCAGAGACCTGGAACAGCATCACCGGCATGGCGATTCCCGTGCCGCAGATCCGTCTGCCGATCGGCATTTCCTTCTTCACCTTCCAGGGGCTCAGCTATGTGATCGACGTTTACCGCAAGAAGGAATGTGTGCAGAAGAATCTGTTTTCCGTGCTGCTCTATATCTCCTTCTTCCCGCAGCTGATTGCCGGACCGATCGTGCGCTATGAGGACATTTCGGCGCAGCTCGGCAAGCGGGAATTCAGCGCGGACAGAGTCGCACGCGGCTTCCGCAGATTTCTCTTCGGGCTCGGCAAGAAGGTGCTGATCGCCAATCAGATGGGACGTTTTGCAGACACCGTCTTCGGCTATGACCCCGCGGCTGTCGGCATGGGGTCTGCGTGGCTCGGCGCACTCTGTTACAGCCTCCAGATCTTCTTCGATTTCTCGGGATACAGCGATATGGCGATCGGGCTCGGCTGCGTCTTCGGCTTTGATTTCCTCGAAAACTTCAATTACCCTTATCTCTCGGGCAGCATCCAGGAGTTCTGGCGCCGCTGGCATATCTCGCTCTCGACATGGTTCAGGGAATATGTCTATATTCCGCTCGGCGGCAACCGCAAAGGCAATGCACGCACGACGGTCAACAAGCTGATTGTTTTCTTCCTGACGGGGCTCTGGCACGGCGCGAATTTCACCTTCATCGTCTGGGGCATGCTTCACGGTCTCTGCCAGATGCTGGAGACCTATCAGATCATCCCGACGAAGAAAAAGTGGTTCAGACCGCTCGGACATGTCTATACGCTGCTGGTGGTTGTGCTGGCGTTTGTGCTCTTCCGTGCGGATACGCTCACACAGGGCTTCCGGCTGATCGGCAGGATGTTCTGCTTCTCTGCGGGCGATGCTGCCGTGAATGCGGAGATCCTCTCGGGCGCCTCGCTGATGTTCGTCATCGCATTTTTCTTTGCACTGCTGCTCTCGATGCCGGTCTTCCCGATGCTGCGGAAAAAGGCATCCGCCGGAAAGCTGTGTGCGGTGTATGAGCACGGCAGCTATCTCATCTCGCTCGTGATCTTCGGGCTCAGCATCCTCTCGCTGGTCTCGGGCAGCTATAATCCGTTTATCTACTTCCGGTTCTGAGAAAGGAGGCGCGTCACTTGAAAAAGGCATTCCAGATCGCCTATGCGGCGGTGTTTCTCGCAGTCTGCGCGCTTCCGCTCGCGCTGAAACCGTTTACCGGCAAAAATGCGGATCTTGAGAAGAAGGCGGAGGAGGAGCAGCTTCCGTCCTTCCTTCGCGAAGACGGCGGCATCAACAACGATTTTTCAACGGAGTTTGAATCCTATGCGAATGAGCAGCTCCCGCTCCGCGCCGAACTGCTCACGGCGGCAGGATTTGTCAAGGGCGAGCTGCTGCATTCGCCGTCCTCCAATGTCATCTGCGGAAAGGACGGCTGGCTCTTTTTCCGTGACGAGCAGGCGGATTTCATGGACACGAACGCCATGACCGACCGCGAGCTCCGTGCGGCGGCGGTGACGCTCTCACTCATACAGGAGCGTGTGACCGCGGAGGGCGGCCGCTTCACCTTTGTGCCGATGCCGAACAAATCCTCCGTGTATCCTGAGCAGATGCCTGCGTGTTACCGGCATGCCGCAGAAAACAATCTCACGCGGCTCAGCGCGGTGCTCAGGGAATACGGCGTCAATTACACCGATATGCTGTCTGTCATGACGGCGCAGAAGGACAAGGGGCTCTATCACCGGCGGGATACCCACTGGAACTATCTCGGCGCACTGATCGGCTACAATGCGATCATGGATGCGCTGGGGCTCCCGCACGAGACCTATGACGGCGTGAACTACACCTATGATCAGACATGGGACGGCGACCTCGAAAAGCTGCTCTATCCTGCGGGCGGCTTCAAGGATTATCAGTATCAGTTCGACATCGCCTATCAGCCCTACCGCTTTCTGAATCCGCGCGGCGTGAAGGATCAGGAGGCGCAGATGGCGGAGTTCATGAGCGACAGAGAGCGCGGCGATATGAACATTGCACTCGAGAACCGCGGAAACCCGGCAAACGGCAAGCTCTACATGGTGCGCGATTCCTTCGGGCGCGCACTACTCCCGCTGATGACCGACAACTTCAAGTCGGCGGAATTTGTCCGCACGAACCGCCCCGATCTCTCGCGGGCATCAGGCGGGGCAAATATGGTCTATGAGATCGTGGAGCGCAACCTGCGGAATGTGACCGAAACGGCGCCCTTTATGACGGCACCGCAGCGCACGGAGGATGCCGTGCGGGGTGCATCGCCGGCGGACGGCACCGCAAAGGCGGTCTGCGAGAACAAGGGCTTTGCCGTTCAGATCTGCGGCACACTTCCCGCGGAGTCAGAGCCGGGTGACGGCAGAGTGTATCTTGTCCTGAAAAATGAGACGGGTACGCAGGTGTTTGAGGCGTTTCCGATCTATGAGGCAGAGCAGCTCGGCGAGGGTGAGCATCCCGGCTTCTCGGCGTTCCTTGACCCGCAGCTCGGGCTCGCGGGGGACTATGAACTGACGGTTGTGACGGGAGGGCGCGCATACAGCGCTGCCCCGATCAGAATATTGCAAGAATAAAGGAGTATACGGACATGAAACAGAATCATCTTTGGATTGCGGCAGCGCTCAGTGCGCTCTGCCTGACAGCATGCGGCAGCACGGGCGACAGCGCCGGCAGCGGTACGCTTTCGCTGGAAAACAGCGCTTCCTCTGCGGCGGATACCACGGCTGCTGAGACCACAACGGCAGCAGCAGACACCACCGCGTCTGCGGAGACAACGACGGCTGCCGCCGACACCACCGCATCTGCGGCAGAGGAGACCGACGCAGAGACTTCCGCTGCATCTGCAACTGCGGAGACAAAGGCCGCAGAGGAGACGCAGACACAGCCTGCCGCGCCGGAGCAGCCTGCCGGTCCTGACAGCAGCGCACCGCTCTCTGAGAAGGCAAGATTTGTCAGCAACGGCGTGACCTTCGGCATCGGCGACAAGTTCGCGGATATTTCCGATCGGCTGGTCAGCCAGACGCGCCCCTCTGACCGCTCGCAGCCCTGCATCCCGGGCGCCGGTGAGATCATCCATTACTACTATCCCGGCATGGTGATCGACACCAATGAAGCCGGCGTGATCTGCGAGGTTTATCTTGGCCATGACTTCGACGAGGGCAACAGCGCACAGACCGTCGGCGGGCTTGCGCTCGGCATGACGCAGGATGACGCCGTGCGCATCATGGGAGAATCGAATTCAGAATATGATTTTGCATACAGCATCACAGAGGGCAGTCTGTATTTCACCATCTCTGTGCATGATGACGGCAAGATCTTCGGCATCACCGCAAGCAACAACGATCTGCTGATGTGATTGCAGAACAAACAGAAAAAGCCGACGCGGAAAGAGCATCGGCTTTTTTGCTGCATAAAAACAGTGCCCCGGGAACTCCCGGAGCACTGCGGTGAATGCCGGCTGTGCCGGCCTGGTCTGAGTGACCCGACTTGAACGGGCGGCCTCTACCACCCCAAGGTAGCGCGCTACCAACTGCGCCACACCCAGACAACAGACATATTATAGCACATTTCAGAAGAAATGTCAAGACCTTCGCAGAAAAAAGAAAGGGTACGCACATGGCGTACCCTTTCGCGAGCTGTTTACTGGAGTCGAACCAGCGACCTCATCCTTACCAAGGATGTGCTCTACCAACTGAGCTAAAACAGCATCTGTTTCACAACTGCTTTATTATTATACCGCAAACCGGCGGAAATGTCAAGCGAATTATCGGAAAAATGCAGAATTCGGTGAATTGCATAAAGTATGCGGCGAAATGTTGACTTATGCATATTTTCTGGTCGTTCTGCCGAAAGTTTCCGAAACTACTTGCAATCCCGTGCGCTTTATGATAAAATGGAAATAAGAATTGGGTTTTGCAGAAAGAAATTGGGGAATACGAACATAGGGGCTGCAAAAACCACAGCGCTATTTGTGTGCCGGAAAAAAGAGATACGGTACGCACAGCAAAGGTATTTACATGAAGGGGGAACCATTTCCATGAAATCTACCGGCAGAAGAATGGTATCTGCACTGCTTTCTGCTATGATGGGCGCAGCACTGCTCTCATCCGTGCCCGCGTTCGCCGCCGAGACCGATCTCAACGGCGACGGCGTGATCGACGTATTTGACTATATCCTCGCAAAGCGCAGCGCGATCGAGGATGCCGAACCGCTCAAGCTGATCATCTCCGATGCGGAGGCGGTTGCCGGAGAGACTGTCGAGGTCTCCGTGGAGCTCTCCGATAATCCCGGCTGCATCAGCATGGCGCTGATCATGGATTATTCGCCGGAGCTCATCCCGGTCATCCCGGAGGATGAATCCAACAATATCACTGTGGATTCGGACAGCTTCTCAAAGCTCCATCCGGTCGTCAATCTGTTTGCGGAGAGCCACCGCATCAGCTATGAGACCACAGGCTTCAAGTCCTGCTATGACAACGGCACGCTGTTCACTGCGGCGTTTCAGATCCCGGAGGATGCGCTTCCGGGTACATCCTACACGATGACGCTCTCGCGGCATGATATTTACGCCACGGATAATTCCCAGCTTTCCATGTTGACCGGACGCGGCAGGATCACCGTCGCGGCACCGGTCGTGACGACGGCGCCTCCGGTCACGGAGCCGATCGTGACCGAGCCGCCTGTGACGCCCTATATCCGCACGGGCATTGATATTTCGGTGTGGCAGGGCAATGTGGACTTCACGAAGCTCCCGGAGGATATTTCGTTTGTCATGATGCGTGCCGGCTACGGCAGATATGTCTCGCAGACGGACAAGCAGTTTGTCAACAACTACAACAAGGCGGTCGCTGCGGGCATTCCGGTCGGTGCATACTGGTATTCCTATGCACTTTCTCCCGAGGAGGCGCGTCTGGAGGCGCGTGTCTGCATGCAGGTGCTCGGCGGAAGGAAATTCCAGTATCCGATCGCGTTTGACATTGAGGAGAAGAGCCAGTTTGCGCTGGGCATCGACCGCGTATCGGCGATCGTGGACGCATTCTGCTCCGAGATGGAGGCGGGCGGCTACTATGTCAGCATTTACTGCTCGGCGTATTATCTCAACAACTATATCAGTAAGGCCGTGCGGGACAGATACGATGTATGGGTCGCACACTATAACACCAACAAGCCCGCGTACAACGGCAGCTACAACATGTGGCAGTATACGCCTTACGGCTCTGTGAGCGGCATCTCCGGCAATGTGGACATGGATTACTGCTACTGCGATTATCCCGCGATTATGGCACGCACGAAGCTCAACAACAACTGAACCGCAAAGAGACAGGGCATCCGCAAGGGTGCCCTGTTTTTGATATGCCGGTTCTCTATTGCTTTTTTTTGCCGGCTATGGTATAATAAGTCTGTCTTTGCGAAGAAGACGCAGATAAATTACATAATAGGGAGAAGCATCATGGGATTCAACACAAAAAAATTCGCTGCCCTTACGGGCCTGACCTTCGACAAGTCCGATTCGCTCTTCTACGGGCTCTACGCGACCTACCCCGTCACCGCACAGTATAACGCCCGCAGGAGCCTGCTGATCTGCCGTGTCACCGGCAAGGATCCGCTCGGACGGTCTGCTTCGGAAATCCAGGCGGAGCTCGACAATTTCCGCATGGCGCGCACCGGCATCGTGCAGCTCAGCTATCAGAACCGCGAGCTGGCGGCTGCCGTCGCGATTCCCTCGCGGCAGTCGAATGAGGGCGCCGCAGAGATGCTCCGTGCGATGACAGAGCTGGCAGCACATCTCGGGCTGGAGCCCTGCTGCGAGGGCTGCGGCGCAGATTACGGCTGGGATTTCTATGCGCTTGACGGACAGGGCGTTGTGATCTGCGATGACTGCCGCTCCTACACAGAACGCAATATGGCGGATATCCGCGAGGAAAAATCGCAGGAACGCGCCAATGTGCCCGGCCTGATCCTCGGCATCCTCATCGGCGCAGTGACCGTCTTCCTCGCGACCTATATCGTGCTGCGCATGGGCTTTGTCTCTTATCTGACCGGCTATCTCGGAATGTTCGTCGGCTTTGTCTGCATGAAGAAATTCGGCAAGAAGATCACAATTCCGTCTGCAATCGTTGCGGTGCTCTGCGGGCTTGCTGTTGCAGCCGTGACGCCGGTGATCGACATTTCAAAGGATATTGCGGATTTCAATCAGGAAAACTACTCGTCTTTTGCACAGTTCAATATGACATATTCCGAGCTGAAGGAATCCTCTGCGGATCTGACCGCTGAGGAGCGGCAGGAAGCGGAGAAGATTCTCGGCACCTCCTTCGCAGAGCTGGAGAGCCGTCATGTGCAGTACACAGAGGCGATGGAGCACACAACGACCGGCAGCGTCATCAAGGATTTCCCGAAGCTCTGGAAGAATGATCTCTACTCCGATGTTCACAGCGAGGTCATCAAGTGCATCCTCTGGGGTGTGCTCTTCATCATCATCGGCAGCGCGGTGACACTCCCTGCGATGCTCCGTGAGAGCGGCGGCATCCACAAGCTGCGGAGACTCGGCATATGAAACGCCGCGTGACGGTCGTCGGCGGCGGGGCATCGGGTCTTGCAGCGGCGATCGCAGCGGCAGAGAACGGCGCAGCGGTGACGCTGCTGGAGCGGAATCCGCGCGTCGGGAAGAAGATTTTGCTGACAGGCAACGGCAGGTGCAATCTCGGGCATGCGGGCTTCGAGGCGGAACGCTACCACGGAACGCTCCCGCAGGCAGCGGAGATTTTGCAGAAGTTCAGTGCAGATGCGTATTTTTCACGCATGGGGCTCTATATCCGCGAGGACAGTGACGGCAGGCTCTATCCGATGAGCAATGCGGCGTCAGCGGTGCTGGATGCCCTGCGCATGACGGCAGAGCGCTGCAGCGTGCAGACGGTCTGCGACACCCGCGTGACGGGGCTGACGCAGACGGGCAGGGGATACCGTGTCCTTGCGGGGGCGCAGAGCTTTGACGCGGATGCGGTTGTGCTCGCGGCAGGCGGCTCTGCGGCGCCGAACTGCGGCACAGACGGCAATCTGCTGCCTGTGCTCCGCAAGATGGGCTATGACATCACGGAGCCGAAGCCCGCGCTCTGCCCTGTCCCGACGGATCCGCAGCGGGTGCGTGCGCTGAAGGGCATCCGCGTGCGCGCGGCGGTCTCTGCGGTCGGAAGCCGGGGCGCCATGAAGACGGAGACCGGCGAGCTGCAATTCACAGAGCAGGCGCTCTCCGGCATCTGCGTGTTCAATCTTTCGCGGCTGGCGGCGATGCACGGCAAGGAGCTGCGGCTCTCCGTTGACCTGCTGCCGGACTTCACGGAAGCACAGGCGGCACAGATGCTCGATGACCTGCTTTCGGTGCGGGGCGGCATGCCCTGCGGCGAGCTTCTGACGGGTGTGCTGCCGAAGCGCATCGGGGAGCAGCTCTGCAAGCAGATGTTTGGGAGCGCGAATGTGCAGGCGGATGCGGCTTTGCGCGATGCTGCGCAGAAACACATGCTGCTGCATCTGCTCCGGCACTGGGAATTCCCGGTCGCGGGGCAGGCGGCATTCTCGCAGGCACAGGTCACGGCGGGCGGCGTTCACGGGCGCTGCGTGCGGAACACGCTCGAATCGAAGCTGCACAAGGGGCTTTATTTCTGCGGGGAGCTGCTTGATCTTGACGGCGACTGCGGCGGCTATAATCTCGCGTGGGCGTGGAGCTCCGGGGAGACGGCGGGCAGGAACGCGGCGAAAGACTGACAGAGAACTGTATATTCGGAAAGCAAACGCCCCCGGTACATGTGAAAGTGTACCGGGGGCGTCTGTTATTTCTTCGTTGCCTTGATGATCTTCATGCGGGTGAATTCCTCGCGCTCCTTGTCTTCCAGCGCATCCGAGATCGTGCGGATGATCTCCGTGTAGCGCGGGATCAGCACATTCTTCAGCGCGTTTGCACGGCGCTGTGTCGCACCGATTGCAGTCGCCAGCCGGAAGACGCCGTTATCAACCTCCGCCAGCATCAGCGTCATATCGCGTGCCTTGCAGAACGCCGCATACGCCTCGTCGAGCTGCGTGTTTGTGTCGAGGAAGCCGTAGGGCATCAGCGGGGCAGCATCGTCGGGATGCGTGACGATCGGGATTACTACGCCCATGACCGTGCGTGTATCGAGTGAAATGCTGTGGTCGATCGGCACGGTTTCCGCAAAGCGGTCGATGACGCCGAGCGTGATATTTGCGCTTTGCAGGCAGGCATAGGCATGCTCATAGGTCTGCTCAATGCTGCCGCGGAGCTGCTTTGCACGGTCCACAAGCTGCATCAGCTCGCGGATCAGCACATTGCGCTTGCGGTCCATGAGGTCATAGCCCATCTTGGAGAGGGCGAGCGAGCGCTTTGCCGCAATCAGATTTCCTTTCGTCGGGAATACCTGATTTGCCACCTTACTCCCTCACTTTCTCCACGAGCGCCTGTGCCTTTTCGGGATCATAGTGTGCCTTGAGCACCTGATCGTCCACGCGGTCAAGCGCGGATTCCGGCAGCAGCGAAAGCAGTGTCCAGCCGAGATCAAGCGT
This sequence comes from Oscillospiraceae bacterium, assembly GCA_016291435.1. Taxonomy (GTDB): domain Bacteria; phylum Bacillota; class Clostridia; order Oscillospirales; family Ruminococcaceae; genus Firm-04. The sequence goes on along the minus strand of JAEEXH010000004.1, from coordinate 53,825 downwards.
TTCCTCCATCGAGCGGTTCTCATCGAAGCCCTGCGAGAGGAAGCATTTTTCAAAGTATTTGCCGAATTCGAGATACTTGCGGTCGAGCGGGGAGAGCTCCTCCTCGCCAATGACCGATGCCAGCGAACGCGCATCCTGCACCTGCGCATAGGCCGCAAAGAGCTGGTTCGCGACGGCGGCGTGGTCAGCCCTGGTGTAGCCCTCGCCGATGCCGTCCTTCATCAGACGGGAGAGCGACGGCAGCACGGAGATCGGCGGATAGACGCCCGACTGCTCCAGACCTCTGTCAAGCACGATCTGTCCCTCAGTGATATAGCCCGTGAGGTCGGGGACAGGGTGCGTGATGTCATCGTTCGGCATCGTGAGGATCGGGAGCTGCGTGACGCTGCCCTCCCTGCCCTCGATGATGCCCGCACGCTCATAGAGCGATGCCAGATCGGAGTAGAGGTATCCGGGATAGCCCTTGCGCCCGGGAATCTCGCCCTTTGAGGACGAAAACTCACGCAGCGCCTCGGCATACGCCGTCATGTCGGTCATGACAACGAGGATGTGCATATGCTTTTCGTAAGCGAGATACTCCGCAGCGGTCAGTGCACAGCGCGGGGTGATGATACGCTCGACGATCGGGTCGTTTGCGAGGTTTAAGAACATGACGACATTTTGCAGCACGCCGCTTTCGGCGAAGCTGCGGCGGAAATAATCCGCGACGTCGTTCTGGATGCCCATTGCCGCGAAGACCACGGCGAACTCGCCGCCCTGCTCCTTCGCGATTTTCGCCTGCTGCACGATCTGCACGGCGAGCTTGTTGTGCGAGAGACCGGTGCCGGAGAAGATCGGCAGCTTCTGTCCGCGGATCAGCGTCATCAGGCAGTCGATCGACGAGATGCCGGTCTGGATATAGTTTCTCGGATACTGCCGCGAGACAGGATTCAGCGGCTGTCCGTTGATATCGCGGAAGGTCTCGGGCATGACCTCGCCGAGCCCGTCGCTCGGTCTGCCGGCGCCCGTGAAGACGCGCCCCAGCAGGTCGCCGGAGAGGGGCATTTCCATCGGACGCCCGGTGAACTGTGTGCGGGAATTGCTGAGCGAGAGACCGTTTGTGCCCTCAAAGACCTGTAAAATCGCCTTGTCGCCCTCAAGCATCGCCACTCTGCCGGTGCGCTCGGTGCCGTCGTCCAGCACAATGCGCGCCATTTCGTCAAACTGCACGCCCTTCACATGGTCGAGCACGACCAGAGAGCCGCTGATGCTGTGCAGCCCGATATACTGTAAGCTCACAGCGCTGCCTCCTTCCTCTGTGCCCGCAGTGCGTCCAGCTTGCGGTCGATGCTGCGCGTCAGGGTATCAAACTTTTGCAGCTCGCGGTTCGGAATGTCATATTTCACCTTGATGATCTGCTCAAAGATGCCGCTGCCGGTGATCGCATCGAGCGGGACACGCTCAGCGATGAGATCCTTGGCACGGTGATAGACATGCAGGATCAGCTCCATCATGCGGAACTGCTTTTTCAGCGGGACATAGGTATCCTCTGCGTGATAGGCATTCTGCTGCAAGAATCCCACGCGGATCACGCGCGCGATCTCGATGACGAGCTTCTGGTCGTCGGGCAGCACATCGGAGCCGATCAGCCGCACGATATCCATGAGCGTCTGCTCCTCTTTCAGCAGACCGCTGATCTCTGTGCGGTCGGGGATGAAGCGCCGGTCAACCTCCCGCTCATAATACTGCGCGAGATCGTCCATATATTCGCTGTAACTCATTGTCCAGTTGATTGCGGGATAGTGTCTGGCATAGGCAAGCGCCTTATCGAGCCCCCAGAAGCAGCGCACGAAGCGCTTGGTGTTCTGTGTGACCGGCTCGGAGAAATCGGAGCCCTGCGGGGAGACTGCGCCGATGACCGTGACGCTGCCCTCTCTGCCGGAGAGCACCTCATAGGCGCCGGTGCGCTCATAGAATTCGGAGAGGCGGGAGGGGAGATATGCCGGATAGCCTTCCTCGGCAGGCATCTCCTCCAGACGGCCGGAGATTTCGCGGAGCGCTTCCGCCCAGCGGGAGGTCGAGTCTGCCATGATTGCGATATGATAGCCCATGTCACGGTAATACTCCGCGAGGGTGATGCCTGTGTAGATGGACGCTTCACGCGCTGCCACCGGCATATTGGAGGTGTTTGCGATGAGCACGGTGCGCTCCATCAGGGATTTGCCCGTGCGCGGGTCCTTCAGCGCGGTGAATTCCTCAAGCACCTGCGTCATCTCATTGCCGCGCTCGCCGCATCCGATATAGACGATGATATCCGCATCGCACCACTTTGCAATCTGGTGCTGCGTCATGGTCTTGCCGGTGCCGAAGCCGCCGGGGATCGCCGCTGTGCCGCCGCGTGCAATCGGGAAAAGCGTGTCGAGCACACGCTGCCCGGTGATCATCGGGCGGGAGGGGGCAAGGCGCCTTGCGGCGGGTCTTGCGCGGCGGATCGGCCACTTCTGGCAGAGCGTCAGGGAATGGACTCTGCCGGCGGCATCCTCCAGCCGCAGAATTTCATCATTGATGCAGTATTTGCCGTCCGGCGCTGCATAGACCACCTTGCCGGAAAGGTTCGGCGGGATCATGCAGAGGTGCAGAATCACAGAGGTCTCGGGGCAGGAGGCATAGACCTCGCCGCCCTGAAGCATCGTGCCGACCCGTACCTTGACGGTGACATCATACTGCTTTTCGGTATCGAGAATCGGCACATCGAGCCCGTCTCCGATGAATGCGCCGGAAGCGGATTCCAGTGCGCGGAGCGGGCGTTCGATGCCGTCAAAGATATTTGTCATGATGCCGGGACCCAGTGTGACCGACATCGGGGCACCCGTGGGTTCGACCGGCTCGCCGGTGCGCAGCCCCGAGGTGCTTTCATAGACCTGGATGGTCGTTTCGGTGTCCGTCAGACCGATGACCTCACCGATCAGGCGGCGGCTGCCGACATAGACCATCTCCATCATCGAAAAGATATTCTGATTGCGGACTTTGACAACAGGGCCGTTGACGCTGAAAATGACCGGTTGCTGCTGCATCATGCCTCTCCCCCTGTTTCCTCACCGATTTTGTGGCTGCGATAAAAATTGCGGAGCTGCGACGAAAACGCCTCATCAAGCGTGTGGTTCTCGCAGCGTCTGCCGTCTGCGGAGACGATCGAGAGCCCGCCGAGCAGGATGGCAGCATCCTCCCGGAAGCTGCACGGCACGCCGATTGCTTTTAAGAGTGCATCCTGCATGTGCATATCCTGCTTCCGCATGAGAATGACTGCATGTTCCTCAGCCTCCTCAGAGGCGGCATATGCCTTCACGAGCCCTGTCATCCACGCGATATACGCCTCTGTCCCGGTAAATGCCGCGAGCTTCTCGCGCAGATCGGCAAACAGCCGCATGAGCAGCATCTGCCGTGCGCTCAGCAGCGCGGTCTTGCCGCGGTAGCCGACCTGCGAGACGCGCTTCTGATATTTTGCTTTGACCTTCGCCTTTGCCGCGCTGAGCGTGATCTCCGCATCTGCACGGCAGCGAGCCTCTGCTTCCCGCAGGATCTCATCTGCCTCGCGCTGCGCAGCTTCTCGCGCCGCTGCGATCTGTGCATCGGTGCCGGCTGTCACCTCTTCCATGAAGCGGCTGAGCTTTTGTGTAGCATCCATTTATATCAGTCCTATCAAATGTGAATTCCGACAGTTTCCGCCAGATAGCGGGAGATTGCGCCGGTCATATCCGACTTGCCGTGGCGGTCGGGGATGATGACCAGCAGCGGCACGGAGCCGCGCTCCTTGATCTCCTGTACCTCTGCGGCGCAGAGATTTGCGAGCTTCTCCGTGAGATAGATGACAGCGATATCCGTCTCGTGCATTGCCTGCCGCAGTGCGTCGAGCACCTCCTGCGGCTCATGCGCGATCACGCCCTCGGTGCCTGCCAGACGCATCCCGATGAGCGTATCGCGGTTGTCGCTGATGAGAAAGCCGCGCATCAGAGCTTGCCGAGGATCATAATTGCGATCAGCAGGCCGTAGATTGCGACACCTTCGCCGAGCGCAACAAAGATCAGCGCCTTTGCAAATGCCTTCGGCTCCTCTGCAATCGCACCGATTGCAGCAGGGGCTGCATTGCCGACCGCGATGCCGCAGCCGATGGAGCCGATGCCGACGGCGAGTGCCGCGGCGAGATAGCCAAGACCTGCCGCAGAATTGCTGACAGCCGCAGTAGCCTCCGCGGTTTCATCCGCAGAGACGAAGCCGCCGAGCGGGAGTGCGATTGCGCAGAGCATCACAGCCGCAAATGCGCAGATGTTCACGAGCATGGCGCGGCGCATGGACTTGCCGCTCTTTTTTCTTGCGATTGCCGCATAGACGGGCAGTGCGAGCAGTGCCACAACAGCCAGCGGCAGCAGAATGATCTCCGTAATTTCAATAGCAGACATAAGTGTATCCTCCGTTTTCATTGTTATGCAGCGGTGCCGGAATCCTGCTGCGTATCCGAGAAATCGTCAAATGTGACCGAGATCGGGGTAAAGGGCTTGCCGTCGCCGTCATAGCAGCGGGAGAAGATCTCGTAGAATTCCAGTCGCAGCACCTGAATGCCGACGATCAGACCCTCGAGACACATGACAAACGCATTGCCGATGATCACGGTGATCCATGAGGTGTGTCCGTTGCCGATCATATCCGAGAGCAGCATGACCACGCTCATCAGACCCGCGTGCGAGAAGACAAAGCCGCCGACACGGATGAACGACAGGGTGTTGGTTGCGTAGCCGAGGAAGAATTCAAAGCACTCAAAGAAATTGGATGCGATGAAGTCGCCGATCGGCGGGAATTCGTAATGCTTCTTCGAGAGCAGTGCGCCGAGCGGCTCCCGGAAGAACATCAAAAGGAGCGGCACGACGATGAATCCGATCACAAACGGTTTTGTAAGCACCGAATGCCCTGTGAGGATGCCGACGATGACGATGAGCATTGCGGAGAAGAAGATGAGACCTGCAATGCCGTTGTTGCCGAAGACCGCTTCCTCGTAATTGTGCCGCCGGAGCCGCACGATGATGTTCACAAGGATTGAGATGATGATGATTGCGGCGCCGATGCCGACCGCACCGAAGATGATCAGGTTCGTATTGGCGCTGTCCATTGCTTTCAGCGGCAGGAAGGAGATCCCGAGGCTTTCATAGACGGGATCGAGCGCTTCCTCAAAGCCGAAGACCGAGCCGAACAGTGCGCCGAATATCGCGGCTGAGACGCCGATGCGCGCCATGATTGCGCCGAGCTCCACGCCTTTCTTCTTGTGCAGGAAGGCGCCGATCAGCGCGAGCACAAGTCCCTGTCCGAGGTCGCCGAACATGATGCCGAAGAGCAGCGTGTAGGTGATTGCCAGCAGCACCGTCGGGTTGTAGCCGTGATAGGAGGGCAGCCCGTACATCTCGACGAACATCGCGAACGGCCTTGAGAACCACCCGCTTTTCAGTCTCACCGGCGGCTGCACCTTGGAATCGGTCCACGGTGCCTCATAGGTGACCGAGAGCCCCGGCACCTTGTCGATATACTTCCTGAACCTGTCCTTCTCCGCGACGGGGATATAGCCCATCAGGTTGAAGCGGTCGCGCATGATGACGCTCTGCCCGCGGAGCTTCCAGACCTCGCTCTGATATTTTGCGAAGCGGTACATTCTGCCGATCAGATCCGCTTCACGCTCGTAGATGGCTTTTTCCGCCTGCTCGAGCTTTTCGATCTCCGCCTTGCGCTCCGTCATGAGGATCTGAAGCTCCTGCAGCGCCTCCTGCGGGGTGCCGGAGAGCTCCTCGGGGAGCTGGAACTGTTCAAAGAGCAGTCCCTTCATGATCGCATCGACGGCGAGGATCCGTTCCTGTTTGGCGAAATAGAATCCCCAGACATATTCGGATTCGGTGTGGTAGATCTGGAAGATGAAGCCCTGGTCGCTGTAAAAATCGAGCTTCTGCACGCTTTCCTCCGGCATTCTGCCGAAGCGGTAGAGGATGTGTTTGCATTTGCGGAGCTCCCCGAGGTCGAGGTCGCTCTTTTGCAGATACTTCAGATGAATCGCGGCGCTTTCATATTCCGCCGCCTGCTGCCGCGCCGTGCGGAGCTTTTCCTGCACGGAACGCAGGTCTCCGGCGATGCGGTCTGCCCCGGCGCTGATCTGCTCAGGGGTGAATTCCGCGGGCATCGGCTCCTTGGTGACGTCGATTGCGATTCTCCTGAGATCAAGCTCAGTGAGCCGCTTCAGCGGCTCTGCGTAGGGGTTCACCTCCGGCGTGCGGCTCCCGTCCTGCTCCTCGCTGCCGCTGCTGCCGAGCAGCTTTGCGGCATTTTCGAGGTGAAAGGTTTTGCTTTGCAGGCAGGCGACGATCGCGTCGTTGAGATGTGGAAGCTCGCCGACGATGCTGACAAGCTCCAGCTTTTCAATGGACAAGATAACACCTCCCATATGGGATGCAGCCCGGTGTGCGGATCAGGTGAGGATCAGCAGCGACTGCAGATAGGATACGGGCTTCTCATAGCGAATGCCCTCGATGACAGTGATGATATTGCGTACCTCCGCCTCGTCGAGCACATGCATGGCATAGAGGCTGACGGCGGCGTGTTCGGAGAAGTGGAGTGCGTTCTGCGCGGTGCGGCAGCGGAGCGTCTGGAAGGCGTGCTCCATGCGCACGGATTCCTCCTCGCCCGGAAGATCGGGGAGCTGTCTGCCGTAGCGCGTATTACGGAGCGCCGTGAGAAACGCGGAGGCGTCCGGGGTGGTGTAGAGCTCCTCGCAGAAGCGCTGCGGGAGCTTGCCGCTGATGGGCAGCAGCATGCTGCGGAGGGTCTCCTCGTCCGCATGGAAGACACTCTTCATGCGGTAGGCGTTGATGATGTTGATGAGGTCGATCTGCTCGCCGATCAGGTTGTGCAGCATAGCAATCTCGGCGGGCTTGAAGGCAGCCCTGGCGTCGTCGCGCATCCGCTGGAGATAGCAGACACGCAGCGCGATCTCCGAGGCGGTATAGGGCAGCGTGCCGTCGGGCTGGAGCTGCTTTTTCAGCACCGCCGCGTAGGGGGTGTGTGCAAGTGCGGCGATGAGGCCTTCTGCATCGGTCGCCCGCGCAATCGCCTCCGTGGAAATATCAAGATAGGGTGCGATCCAGGCGTCCATCGCGGAGATATAGCCCTGCGGCGCATTCGGCAGCAGGCGGATCGCCTTCACGAGCTCGCGGATCTCGCGGTCGTAAATAAAGAAGCGGAAGAACGGCACCTTCCGGAGCTGTTCCAGCCGGCAGAAATGCAGGCATTGGATAAACGGGTAACGCTGCAGCAGCATCTCAAGATAGCCGCGGTGCGTGAACGCGGGATCAATGCCGCGCAGGAGCTCCCCGTATCGCTCTGTATCCTTCAGAAACGCAACGATCTCCTGCAAAGAATGCAGGTTCAGCAGATCGCGGTAATCGGCAGCGGTGAGACGCTTGCCGTAGACCGAGCGGATCGCGGCGACCGTTGCGCGGTATTCCTTCGCCATGCTCAGCGCTCCGCTTCTGCCAGCGTTTCGGCAAAGAGCGCCTCAAGCAGCGCATCATGCTGCGCGGAGAACTGCGCTGTCATCTGCTCGGCGCTGCGGTCATATTTTTCACGGAGCTCCGCACTGCGCTGTTCGCTTTCCGCCTGCGTCTGCTCCTCAAATTCTTCAATGGTATCGCGGGTTCTGCGCCCCTCCGCTTCGGCGAGGGCAGCAGCGCGTGCACGCGCTTCATCGACCAGCCTGCGGCATTCCTCCTGCGAGGCTGCGAGCCGCTCCTCGGTCTCTGCATCGAGCTCCAGAATCTTGCGAATCGTCTGATCCATTCCGACGGCTCCTTTCTCTGTAACAACACAGAAAGCACGACAGGCACTGCGCAAATCTGCCGTGCGCAGGATCCGGCATCCGTAGCCGGATAACATGCTGCCTGTCATGCTTCATATAATCCTATATATTATACTCCGATTTGTGCGATTTGTCAAGTAAATGAGCCTACTTTTGACATTTCGTACAAAGATTTCCCCCTTGCCTTACGGGAGGGAATCTATCGCGCCGCAGAGGTAGAGCAGAAGAATGCGCAGATCGCCTCCGTCGATGCCGGCGGTGCCGTCGCAGTCAGCGTTCCGCATGCCCTGCACAGAGAGCCCGTCTCCGACACCTGCCGTTGCCTTTGCGAGCAGCACGGCGTCGCTGAGATCCACATAGCCGTCGCAGTCCGCATCGCCCTTGAGGGCACGCTGCGGCGTGTCGGAGGAAGCGGTTGAGGCTTCGGCGGTCGTTGTGGTGGTTTCCTCTGTGGTGGTCGTGGTCTCTGTGGTGGTTGTGGTTGTCTCTGTGGTTGTAGTGGTTGTAGTGGTGGTGGTCTCCTGCGGCTTCTCCGCGATGAAGACTGCATAGTTCACACAGCTTGCCGACTGCCCGTTTGTGCCGAGCGTGACCGATTCGCCTGCGGAGAAGTCCTTTGCATAGCAGAGATACTCAACGCCGCCGCTGTTCTGGAAGCGGAGTGCGGTCTCGCTCCAGCCGGAGAGCCATGCGGGAAGCGGCGAGACACGGGTATCCATGCCGACATAGACGGTCACATCCGTGGATGCGGTGAAGGATGCAAGATCGCCTGCGGTGTATTTCGCATCGCATGCTGCGGTGACGGATTCGGAATCAATGAGTTCAGCGGGGAGATTTGCAAATGTCACATCGCGGTCGCCGTAGACCAGCACGCCGTCCTGCACATGGCGCATCATCGTCCAGCTGCCGAGGTGCTCCTCATCGAGCACACGCAGCCCTGTGATGAATCTGCCTTCAAATTCCGGAATCCACTGCTGATCCTTCTCGCCGTTGCATTCCCAGAGGATTGCCGGTGCGCCTGCTTCTTTTGCGCCGCCGGAGACGCCGATGCATGCTGCATCCTCCGAGCGCTTGGCTGTGAGCATATAGCTGCCGCCGCCTGCATAGACCAGCTTGAAGAAGAGGCTTTCCCTGTCGCCGCCGCTGCGCACGACGATCTTTTCGCCGTTCGTGCCGCTGCCGGTATCCAGCGAGAGGGCGCCGCCCGATTCTGCGGTAAAGGTGTTGTACTGATTCTGCTCCTCAAGCACCGGGTTGTTCACAAAGATCAGCGCGTCTGCTCTGCTGCTCTGCACGGCATTGCCGGAAGCATCCGCGGAGAGATAGAGCCCGCTGTTCACATTGCGGAGACGGAAGCGCTGCGACTCGATGAAATCTGCCGCCTGCTTCAGTGTGCTGCCGCTGCCGGAGAAATTGAAATAGTATGGTGTCCAGTTTCCGAAATACTGCTCCCGTGTCGCATTGCAGGAGGAGAGCACGGTGCCGCTGACGCGCCCGCTTGTGTTGACTTTTCCGCCCGAGGCGTTCACGGTGCCGTATTCGCGGAAGGTCGCCTGCGAGGGCTCAACGCCGCTCATCTTCGTCCAGCCTGCCGACTGAATGAGGCTTTCCGACTGCAATGTGGTATTATAGAAGAGGACATGCGCCGTATCGCGCCACGGTCTGCCGAAGTAGCCGGCGCCTGCCTTCATGCCGGAAGCTGCGGTGACGTTGCACTCCCAGAAGAGGTAGCCGAGCGTCTGCTCACGCGCTGCGGTGATATAGCCGCCGACCGCATTGTCGGTGTATCCCGCAAACCGCAGCTCGCAGCGGTCAAAGACGATATTGCCGCTGCCGAAGATGTAGTCCGTGTTGCCGGAGATGACGCATTCGCGGAAATATGCGGAATTTGAAGTGTAGAGCGTATCCTGGCTGCTGAGGAAGGTGCACTTATAGAATTCGCAGCCGTCCGCCTCCGTACACATTGCCGCTGCACGCTCGGTCGCGGATTTCGCTTTGACGTCGAGCCCCTTTTTGCGCTGCACGGTGAGCGTCTCGCCGGTGGCTTCCACGCCGTCTGCGATCTCCTCGTCGGTGATGTAGCGGTTGAAGCTGTTTTCAAAGGTGATGTTCTCTGCACGGAAATACTTTGCGCCGCTTTGCAGCCGCACGGCAGTGCCCCAGCGCTGTGCAACACCCTTTGCGGATTTCGACTGCGCATCCGATGCCTTGTAATATCCGGAAGACGCAGAGGAATAATACTTATAGCCGATGCCGTAATACCATGTGATGAGCACCTCGCCGCCGCCCGGGTTGCTGTTGACGAAGCTCAGATACGGCGTGTTGATCTGGAGCTGCTCGCGGTAGGTGCCCGGCGCGATGCTGATGGTGACGCGGTTTGCCTCGCTGTTCGGATTCAGCGATGCCGCCGCCTGCACTGCCGCGCCGACGGTTTTGTAGGTGCCGCTCGGTCCGACGGTGAGTGTTGTGCCCGCCGCAGAGACCTGCGGCACAGCGGGCATTGCCGTGAGCATGAGTGCTGCTGCGATGCCTGTTGCTGTGAAACGAATAGATGATTTCATAATAATCCCTCCTGATTCCCGTACCGGCTCTCTTCTTTTATACCGGTACAGCATAATTATAACATTTATCGTGCCCGATGTACAGCGTTTTTGTGCATTAAATATGTTTAATCGTTTCCTGTTCTAAAAAATTCGCAGAGCGCTTGACATTCTGCTGTGAAAGTGGTATACTGTTCTCAGATGAGCAGTTGAATGGTTATTCAACTATATGAAAGGAGCGATCCGTATGGAGCATCAGCCTGTCTGTGACTGTGAAGTCATTCATGAGGATACCGTCAGAGCCGTGCGTGAAGCAATGCTTGCCGATGAAGCCTATGCCGATCTTGCCCTGCTCTTCAAGCTGTTCGGCGATGCTACCCGCGTGAAGCTCCTGCATGCGCTGGAGCAGGAGGAGATGTGCGTCTGCGATCTTGCGGCGCTGCTCGGTGTGACAAAATCGGCGGTGTCGCATCAGCTGAAATCGCTGCGGCTTGCGCGGCTTGTGAAATACCGCAAGGAGGGGCAGATCGTTTATTACTCCCTCGCGGATGATCATGTGAAAAAGATCATTGATATGGGATATGAGCATATCGCAGAATGAGGGCGGAGCAAAACCGCCGTCTTCTGCGCTCTGGCAGTTGAACGGTTGTTCAACTGATTGAAACTGTACGGAGGTCACATCATGGAACTTGTCTATACATTGCAGGGGCTTGACTGCCCGCACTGCTCGGCGGAGATCGAACGCGCCGTTGCAGAGCTTGAGGGCGTCACGCATTCTGCGGTCAATCTCATGCAGCAGACGCTTACCGTCCGCAGCGACAGCCTCACAGCGGAGCATCTGACACCGCAGGTCGAGGCGATTGTGAAGCATCACGAGCCCGATGTGAAGGTCATCGCGCAGGATGCGGCACACGAACAGGATCATGCGCAGGAGCAAGGTCACACGCACAGTGAAGCAGCGGAGCAGCTGCTCCCGTGGCGGCTGTTTGTAGCGGCGGCATGCTTCTTCGCGGGGCTGCTGCTTCTGCATGCCATGCAGCAGGAGAAGGCATCTGCAATCGCGTTTTTCATCGCCTATCTGATTGCAGGATATGATGTGATCCTGAACGCTGCGCGGAATATTCTGCACGGCAGGATCTTCGACGAGCATTTTCTGATGACTGTCTCGACGGTCGGTGCGTTCTGCATCGGCGAATACCCGGAGGCGGCGGCGATCATGCTGCTCTATCAGGTCGGCGAGTGGTTTCAGAATATGGCTGTGCAGCGCTCCCGCAGAACGATCTCTGCGCTGCTGGATATCCGCCCGGATACCGCAAGACTTCTTGAAAACGGCAGCAGCCGCGAGGTGCGTGCAGAGGAAGTCAGACCCGGCGATGTGATCGAGATTCGTGCGGGGGAGCGAGTGCCGCTTGACGGTAAGGTGTGCGCGGGCAGCTCGATGCTCGACACCGCCGCGCTGACGGGCGAATCCGTGCCGCGGAAGGCAGAAGCGGGCGATGAGGTGCTTTCCGGCGCGATCAATCTGAATGCGCCGCTGACGGTCACGGTGACCAGAGGCTTCCGCGACTCGACCGCTTCCCGCGTGATCGACATGGTCGAAAACGCCGCCGCAAGAAAGGCGCCTGCCGAGCAGTTTATCACGAAATTTGCGCGGTATTATACGCCGGTCGTTGTGATCTGCGCTGTGCTGCTGGGGCTCGTGCCGCCGCTGCTGCTGCATGCGGAATGGTCTGCGTGGATCCGCAGAGCGTGCGTTTTCCTGATCATCTCCTGCCCGTGCGCGGTCGTGCTTTCCGTGCCGCTGACCTTCTTCGGCGGAATCGGTGCGGCATCAAGGCGCGGCGTGCTCGTGAAGGGCAGCAATTATCTCGAATCGCTGAGCCGCGTCACGGTGATGGCATTTGACAAGACCGGCACGCTGACAGAGGGGAGCTTCCGCGTCACGGAGCTCCTGCCCGCAGAGGGCTATGACAGCGCCCGGCTGCTGCGGCTTGCGGCACACGGCGAGCAGCACACGGGTCACCCGATTGCGCAGTCGGTCTGTGCGGCATACACCGGCAAATATGACATGGAGACCGGCGCTGTGGAGGAGATCGCAGGCTGCGGCATCCGTGCAGAGGTCGGCGGGCAGACGGTGCTGCTCGGCAATGCAAGACTGATGGAGCAGGCACACATCGCGTATACGCCCTGTGACAGCATCGGCACAAAGGTCTATGCGGCGGCAGACGGAAAATTCGCAGGCTGCATTGTCATTTCCGATACGCTGCGCCCCGATGCGAAGCAGGCGGTCGAGGCGATGCGGCAGGCGGGCATCAAGCGCACGGTCATGCTCACGGGCGACAACCGCGAGACCGCAGAGCGCATTGCGGCGGAGCTCGGCATTGATGAGGTACACGCGGAGCTGCTGCCGGGCGACAAGGTCGCGGAGATCGAGAAGCTGGAGGCAGCGCTCACGGGCGGTGACAAGCTGGCATTTGTCGGCGACGGCATCAATGACGCACCGGTGCTGGCGCGTGCCGACGTGGGCATCGCGATGGGTGCGCTCGGTGCGGATGCCGCGATTGAGGCGGCAGATGTTGTGCTGATGACGGATGAGCCGATGCGGCTCTGTGATGCACTTGACACTGCACGGCGCACAAAGCAGATCGTCACGCAGAATCTGGTGTTCGTGCTCGGCGTGAAGCTGCTGCTGCTGGCGCTCGGTGCCCTGGGACTGGCAGGCATGTGGTCGGCGGTCTTCGGCGATGTCGGCGTGACGGTGCTGGCGGTGCTGAATGCGATGCGCATGCTCAGGAATGATGCGGAAAACTAAATCGGAAACGGGAGGGGCTCCGCCGGGAGCCCCTCATTCTGAATCCGCGGCGAAGCGGTTCTTTCCGGAAAAACAGCGGGAGCACCGGGAAAAGACCCCGGTGCTCCCTTTTTGTGCAGATGCGCACGGTTCAGTTTCTGACATATTTCAGCTCGCCGTACTGCTGCATCTCGTCGCAGTGTCCGCCGACGATCTCCGCGCCGAATTTCACGGAGCCGTCAAGCCGCCTTGCGAACAGATACACGCGGTTATCGCAGACAATGTCGCTGTCGGATGACGAGAAGGTGATGAATGAATTGTTGAGATTATAGCGGATGCCGCTTTCAGTCAGCACATTTTCCCAGACCTGCATGCCGTTTTCTGTCGGCGGAACCCTGTCCTTTTCCGCAATGCCGATGCGGTCGATCGGTGTCTCACTGCCTGCGCTGGAGAAATAGAGATATGCGCCGTCGGCATCATTGAGACAGACCGCCTGTGAAAAATCGTTGTTGAAGCTGTATTTGTCGATTGCACGCTGATAATGCCTGCCGTCGATGCGCTTGACAAGATCGAAGCCGCTTTCCGTCACGATGCGGATATCGCGCACTGCCGAGGCTTTTGCCGTCATATCGGTGCGTGTCAGAGGCTGATATTTTGTAATGCCGATGAACACGCAGTCATCCTTTTTGGTATTGTGGAGATCGTAGAGGATCCGCCGCTGATCCTGCTCTCCGCAGACGGGGAATACAGCGATCAGTCCGGCGAAACAGCCGGCAGCACGAAGCTGTATCTGTTCTATCCCGACACGTATCAGTACACTGCGTTTGATGAAAACGGCACGCCGCTCGGCTTCAGGCATATTGAATCGGCGGAATATGCCGCGCTCGGTGTGGACAGCAAGCGCTATGCAGGCTATGTGATCGGCATGGATACGCTGCAAAAGACCGCATCCGGCAAGACGATCACGGTGATTGCCGTGGATAAATAAGCGAACAGAACAAACTGAGCTCTCCGCATGCACGGGGAGCTCAGTTTGCAGATAAAGTGTCTCCGACGGATGGATATTGGGAGCTCCCTCTAAAGCTCCTGCCGAAGGGACAAATGTTCCTTCGGCATCCCGATACAGGAAAATCATGTAAATGCGCAATGCCGGAACATCATGGGATGCTTAAGGGGCACTGCCCTTTCCTTCTGCACCGTTGCTTCATACATCTCGTGATAGAGCTGAATGATCTTGTCTTCCTCTGTCATAATGCAATGTCCTGAAGCCGCAGGATGCCGCGGCGGAACAGATTTATCCTTTCATCACGCGCAAATGCTTGAAAAATACTGCCCGCTGTGCTATAATAATACAGTGTGACATCCGCCGCAGAGAAGCATATCTGCGGCAAAAACAACAGGAGTGATCTCATGATAAAAAAACTGTTCCGGCAAATGCTGGTCACGCAGATCGTCTCTGCGATGACCGTGATGCTCTGCATGCTGATCGACAGCATTATGATCGGGCGCTTTCTCGGACTGCCCTCAATGACCGCCTACGGTCTCGCGACACCGGTGCTGCTCGTCTTCGCGGCACTCGGCAGCATGATCGCGGCGGGCGTGCAGGTGATCTGCGGGCGCACAATCGCAAGCGGTGACACAGAAGGCACGAACGCCTGCTATACCGTGTCGGTCATGACATCGGCAGGCATCGCCCTTGCCGGCATGGCAGCGGTGCTGCTGTTCACCGATCCGATCTGCACGCTGCTCGGCGCGGGAACTCCCTCTCCCGACAATGAGGTGTTCCGACTGACGCGGGATTATCTCCGCGGCTTCATCATCGGCGCACCGGCATTTATTCTCTCACAGATCATGGTGCCGTTTTTGCAGATTGCAGGCAGCCGGACGCGCCTTGTCGCGGCGGTGCTTGCCATGACCGCCGGCGATGTGGTCATGGATCTCCTGAACGTCTTTGTGCTGAAACAGGGCACCTTCGGCATGGGGCTTGCCTCCAGCGTCAGCTACTATATCGCATTCGTCATCGGCATCGTGTATTTTCTGCGCAAAAGCTGCATTTTCAAGCTGCGCCCGAAGCTCTACACATGGAAGGTCTGTGCACGGATGCTCCGCGCAGGCGTGCCGACCATGATCAATCAGGTGAGCCTTGTGCTGCTGACCTTCACGCTGAACAAGCTGCTGCTCTCCGTCGGCAGCGATCTTGCAGTCGCTTCCTATTCGGTCATTTCGACGGTCGGCAATATCTGCTATTCATTCAGCTCCGGCCCTGCTGCGGTCGTGCTGACACTTTCCTCGCTGTTCTACACCGACAGCGACCGCAGCGCACTCAAGGAGCTCGTCGGCATCATGACGCGGTACTGTGCCGCGATCTGCGCTGCCGTGACGATTGCTGTGATCCTGCTGGCAGCGCCGCTCGCGACGCTCTTCCTTGAAAATCCCGCAGCAAAGGATATGACCGTCACGGGTCTGCGGCTGTTTGTGCTCTCTCTGGTTCCCTGCGGGCTGAATACCTGCTTCAAGAATTACGATCAGGGGATCGAGCGGGTGCGCCTGACCTGCGCGATCTCCGTCTGTCAGAATTTTGTGCTGACAGCGCTCTCTGCGTTCGTGCTGAGCCGCTTCCTCGGCGTGACAGGCATCTGGCTCGGCTATCTCTGCGGCGAGGGACTCACGCTGCTGCTCATCACGGCCTATGTGTTCGTGCAGTACGGAAAGCCTTCCTTCACCGCGGAGGCATTTTCGCTGCTGCCCGAGACCTTCGGTGCAGCGCCGGACAGCCTGCTGGAGACCCGTGCATCGGAGCGTGAGCAGGTTCTTGCGGCATCGGAGGAAGCTGCGGAATTCTGCCGCGCTCATTCCCTCAGCGAGCAGTGCAGCATGGCAGTCTCGCTCTGCATCGAGGAAATGGGCATGAATATCGTCGAATACGGCTTTGCTGGCAGAAACACACATGAAATTGACATTCGTCTTGTGATACAGGAGGAATCGGTCATCCTGCGCATCCGCGACAACTGTGCGGGATTCGATCCTGTGGAATACACGCGGCATCAGAAGGAGGAAGATCTGACCAAGCACATCGGTCTGCGGATGGTGATGGCTCTGACAAAGGATGCGGAATATGTCAATTCGCTCGGGCTGAACTGTCTGACGCTGACGCTGCAAAAGGCGTAAATACGATGAAAACGAGCTGAGCTCCCCGTGCGTGCGGGGAGCTCAGCTTTGCTTGTCATGAACATGTCTCCGACGGATTGCGCGGGAGGGCTTCCTGCACGCTTCGCGAAGCTCCGCCGGAGTCGGCGGATCCCGTTATTTCAGCGCATCACAGAATGCACGGATCTTTGCATCGTTTCCGGCATCCGGCTTGGTCTTCGGGTCGAGCAGCGTCAGCTCTGCTTCAAAGCTGTCGATGCCGAGCTCACCCTTCAGCTTGAGAAATGCCTTGTCGGCACCGGCGGCAGTCTGGCAGGCAAAGGCAGCAATGTGCTTGCCGTTCAGATTGTTTTCGCGGATGAACGTGCGCAGCGGGGGTGCGATGTTGCTTGCCCAGACCGGGAAGCCGAAGATGACGCGCTCACAGTCTGCATCAAAGGTATAGGGCTGGAGCTTCGGTGCTTCGGACATCATGGCGCTCTTGCCGCCCCAGACAAACTTGCTGACCTTGCCGGTCGGATATGCTTTGACGGGAATCAGCGGGAGCAGCTCTGCGCCCAGCTCCGCGGCAATCGCCTTTGCGGTCATTTCGGTGTTGCCTTCCAGCGAATAATAAACAATGACAGTATTCATAGCGAATTCTCCTTCTTGATGTTATGTGATTCCTATTATACCAGATTTCGGGGCGTTTGTCTACTGTTTTGGCAGTATGACGCATCACCCGTTCCAAATCATCGCAAAGCGATACCTTTTTTACACTTTTTCTGCGGAATGTAGATTGACGGTGCGCTGCCCCTTGCGCTACAATGATAATATGGAAGACTTTATAGAAATATCATCCGTCTGCAATCTGTGAAAAAGGGGAAAGCGAATATGAAACGAATGAGAACGCTGCTGACAGCCGCAGCGCTGGCGCTGTCATCCATGTGCTCCGCTGCGGTGTGTGCCGGCGGAATGACGGCAAATGCCGCAGATCCGGTGCGCATTATGCCGATCGGCGACTCCATTACATTCGGCTACGGCGAGGACGGCGGCTACCGCAAGTATCTGGACTATGCGCTCCGTGCGGACGGCATCGGCTTCGATATGGTCGGGCCCGAGGGCAGGAATTCCGCAAGCTTCAGTTATAACGGGCAGTCTGTCACCTACGACGACAATCATGCCGGATACAGCGGCTACACAATCAAGCAGCAGTATCCGATTCCGAGCTGGGGTGAAAACGGACTCTATGAAAAGCTGAAATCGAAGGACGCAGTCAAAAATGCGAGACCTGATATTGTTCTGCTGATTATCGGCACGAATGATATGACTGCAAACCGTAATCTCAGCGACTGCGAGACCGATCTGCACACGCTGATCGACTATATCCGCAGCGATCTGCCGGAGGGGAGCACGGTCTTCATGGGCTCTATCCCGGAATTTACTGCATACGGCGGCAACAGTCAGCGGGTCGGGAATTACAACAATACCGTGAAGAAGGTCGCGGAATCCTACGGCGATGATGTGCGCTTTGCCGATGTGCACGGCTGTCTGAACGGCACTGCCGATCTGCAAAGCGACAATCTGCATCCGAGCGGCGCAGGCTATGAGAAAATGGGCAAATTCTGGGCAGGCGTCATCGGGGATTATCTTGAAGAACGGAACAGCAGCAGCTACGATCCGGATGACCCTGTCATCCTGCACTCTGATTTTGAACGCGGGCTTTCCGGCTGGCAGAACCGCGGCGGCGCGGGTGTTGCCGTCTCACAGGGCAGCGCCTTTGAGGGCGTGCAGTCGGCGCTTGTCAGCGGGCGCACGGCGGCGTGGCAGGGCATTGCCTATGCGCTTCCGGGCAGCCGCTGTCCGGAAGGAACATATCTCACCGTGCAGGCGCAGGTGATGCAGAACACGAATGCAGCCGTGCATTTCAAAATGACAATGCAGTATGATACCGATGACGGCGCGGTCTATGATACCTTTGCGGAGGGCGATGCGAAACCGGGCGAATGGCTGACGCTTTCCGCCGCCGATTACAAGGTGAAAAGCGGCATGAATCCCGTGCTCTATTTTGAAACGGACACCGACACCTGCGATTTTTATCTCGATGATGTCACAGTCACGGTCACGGACGGCAGCGCGGCGCAGCAGACATATCAGAAGGGCGACGCCGATCACGACGGCGGTGTCACGGTCGCGGACATCACTGCGCTCTTCCGCTTTCTGCTCGCAGAGGAGAGCACTGTCTTTCTTGACACCGCCGATCTGAACGGTGACGGGAAGCTGAATGCGAAGGATCTCACGCTGCTGAAGCGGCTTCTGACCGATCCGACACCGCTCGAGCCCGACGGCAAGGCATATATGAACAGCATCCGCAGTCAGCTCACTGCCGGCGTGCCTTCCTCGGCGCTGCAATCGGCAGAGGGCACACTTACGCACATCACCTATTTCTCGAAAAAGGCGAATCACGACAAGGGCGCAAATATCTGGCTCCCGCCCGGGTTCGACAGCAGCCGGAAATATCCCGTGCTCTATGTGAACCACGGCTACGGCGGCGATGAGAACGCGATGGTGAACGGAAACGGCATCCGCGAGATCGCGACGAACCTCATCAAATCCGGCGATGCGGAGCCGATGATCATTGTCTTCACCGCGCAGTATACCAATCCTGACCGCATGACAGAGAGCGGCAGCGGCTCCGCGGATGTCCCGTTTTACGATGCCTTTGCCGAGGATCTGCCGGACAGCCTGATGCCGTATATCGAATCGCATTACCCTGTGAAGACCGGGCGCGAGAACACGGCAGTCGCGGGCTTTTCGATGGGCGGCAGAGAGTCGCTCTATATCGGCATGATGTGCAAAGAGAAGGTCGGCTATATCGGTGCGGCGGCGCCTGCGCCCGGCATCTTCCCGACGGTCGATCAGTTCATGAATCACCCGGGCTGCATGAGCAAGGAGGAGATTCGCATCGACGCGCCGTATGCGCCCTATCTGCTGCTGATCGCGGGCGGCACGAACGACGGCATGGTCGGCACCTATCCGAAGCAGTACAGCAACCTGTTCACCGAGCACGGTACGGAGAATCTCTATCTTTCCGTCCCGGGCGGCAATCATGACAGCAGCACTGTCACCCCGCTGATGTATAATTTCATCCGCTTCATTTTCAAGGCGTGATCGGCACACCGCAATCCTGTGAAGCAGCACAGACCGCCCCGGATTTCTTCCGGGGCGGTTTTACATATATAAGCTGAGAGACAGCGTTCAGATCGGGACAAGCATGGAGATCGCGCCGAAGAAGCATATCAGCCCAACGAGACCGATCAGCTCGGGCAGCAGATTTTTTTTCAGAAGACCTGCGCATTCCCGGATGAAGGCGTTTGGCCAGAACCACCATTTCGTTTTGCTGCCGATGCCCTCTGCTCTGAGTCCGGCAAGCTGCGCCCAGATGCCGCTGCGGAAGACATGGTAATTCGTGGTTGCAAACGCGATTTTTGCATCGGGCATCCGCTCTGCGATCAGCGCGCCGGAAAACTGCATGTTCTCAAGCGTTGTGGTCGAGCGTGTCTCTTTGAGAATCGCCTCCTCCGGGATGCCCTGTGCGATCAGGTAGCGGCCGATCGCTTCCGCTTCGGGCATCGGTTCATCGCTGCCCTGCCCGCCGGAGGGTACAAGAACCGCTGCCTTGCCGGTCTCTGCGAGCTGCGCTTCCCGGAAGCGGATTGCCGCGTCGGCGCGCCCCTGCAAGAGCGGCGTCAGGCTGCCGTCTTTCCGGAAGCTGCACCCGAGAATCAGGATGAAATCGCGGTCGTAGGGCGGTTTATGCTTCGCGGCACGCAGCCCGTTGACCGCAGAGCTGAACAGGATACATTCAAAATAGGCATAGACAGTGCAGATCACGCTGTTGACAGTATTGTATATTCGCATTTCTGTGACCGAACCTGCGAATGAACGGAATTCCATCAGAATGCACACGAGGAGCCCGCCGATGATCAGAATGCCGGAGGCTGCACTCAGCAGATTGTGCAGTGCTTTCCCCTCATGCCGCAGAAGGTGATAATTGCTCACGATCAGCGAGATGCCGAAGAACAGTGCAAGCGGAGCAGATAACATGACAAAAGTTCTGGCAGCTCCGGAATATGCCGAATAAAATGACAGCATATTGTATTCCTGCGGCTTGATGAGATACCCGCAGAATGTCAGTGCAAGGTCAAGCCCGAAGATGGAGAGAAAGATCGCCATGCCGAATTTCAGGATAGAGCGGAAGGAATAGATCCGCGTGCCCCGCTCCCGAAAAAAGCTGCGGTACAGCACCAGCGCGAAGGAAATGCAGAAGAAGAGAAGCGCTGCGGAAAGGGCGTAGCATCCGGAAAAACTGCCGCAGACCTTATCGTAAATCAGGCCGCCTGATGCGACCCGGAAGCCGTAGATGCAGAGGGTTTGTCCGCTGCTGTCAGTGATGCTGAGCCAGTGTGAGTCCGGCGCCTCTGCGGCGAAGCGGAGCTGCAAATAATCCCCCTTCAGTTCCTTGTGCAGGATCTGCATATGCCCTTCATCCCATTGCAGATGCAGCTCCTCTGCGGACTGCACCGGTTCTAAGAGCGGGATATAGACCGTGATGCTCCGCCCGAAGATCAGGAAGCCGACGGCGGCGATCAGTACGGAAATCAGCAGACACAGCCGCATCAGACGGGTGGTATATCGCATGGTTGTGCTCCTTTATTTTCAGATTGCCCCCGGAACGACCGAATGACGTCCGGGGGCATGCTTGTCATCGCTTACAGGCCGCAGTCTGTGCGGAAGGGGGCAAGCGGCAGGCCGTTTCTGCCGAAGACCGTCACCTGCATGTAGTTTGTCCAGGCATAGCGCGCTGCCTTCGGTGCAGGGACTTCCTTCGCCGTCAGCGTAATGCGGTTTGGCAGCAGCACCGCCTTCGCGGGATACCAGACGCCGTCCTCGCCCGCCAGCTCAAAGCCGCAGGGTTCACCTGTGAGCGAGAAGCCGTCCGCTGCGTTTTCGGTCAGCACGGTCATCTCGCTGCCGGATGCATAGGCGCTGCGGAGCATCGGTGCAGAAGCTGCCTCCCGCGGGAGCATGCCGTAAACCTCGGCAAGTGCCTGCAATGCAAGGCGGTGCCCGACGGGCGCCTTGTCGGTCGGATGGATATTGTCGAGCTCGCCGCAGTCTGTCAGCACGGCAAGACCCGTATTCCGCAGGCGGCGGTACACGCGCATCTGCGCCTCACGGATGAGGCACCAGTGCTTTTTGTCCTCCTCGTGCAGATAGCGGAACATCGGAAGCTGCACATTGAGAAACGGCATTTCCGGGTCTTCCCAGTCGCGCCGCCAGCAGCGGATCAGCGATTCGAGCAGGATCTCATAGGTCTCCGGGCGATGGTCGTCCGATTCGCCCTGATAATAGAGGAAGCCGCGCAGGGTATAGGGGCAGACGCGCTGCAAAACGGTCTCATAGATGCCGCAAGGTCTCAGCTCGTTCTTCGGGCTCATGGGTCCCGGATAGCGCGATTCGCCGAGGATCTTCTGGGCATCCTCCCAGGAAGTCTCCGGGTGCTCCTCCATATAGGCGTTGTATTTCACATACCAGTTGTCCTGATAAGCCGCATATGCGTCAAATTCTGCGATCAGCTCCTCGCGGGTCTTTCCGGCAGTCGCCGCGTCATATTCGTCGATGTAGGGCTTGATCGCTGCATTTGATTCGAGCACATCGCGTGAGACCCATGCCGACGCCGAGGTGCCGCCCCAGTTTGCGCCGATGAGACCGACCGTGACGCCGAGCTTTTTTGCGACCTCCAGCGCGAAATACAAGCCGACTGCCGACCAAGCGCCGGCGGTCTCCGGCGATGCCTTGCTCCAGCAGGTATTGCGCTCGACCCTGTCAAACTGCTCGTCAATGATGCGCTGCTTCGGGGTGTAGTAGTAGCGGACGCCGCAGTCGGGCGTGAGGGAGGAAAGAAGCGCCGCGCCGTTTTTCTCGTTGCGGATCTCAAACTCCATGTTCGACTGACCGCCGCAGAGCCAGACCTCACCGACCGCAACGCCGGTGAAGCGGATCTCGACTGCACCGCTTGCAATTACCATCGTCAGATTGTCGGCGGCAGGCATCGGGGGGAGCGTCACGCGCCATTTGCCGTTCCTGACAGTGCCGGAAGCGCTGTGACCGCCGAGCGTGACGGTGACGCGGGTGCCGTCTTTGCCGTCGCCCCAGACGGCGATCGGCTTTTCTCTCTGCAAGACCATGTCATTGCTGAAAACTGCTGCTGCTCTCATATGATATACCTCTTTTTGAATGCGAAATTCAAATGCTGCATCCGCAGCCATGATCCGCTGTATTTATACGCGAATATTCATCTGACAGACAGAATCATTCCGCATTTTTTTCTGCTTCCTCCGGCGCGTTCAGCCGCCCGTAGGTGATATTGAACTGCCGGATCTTTGCCTTGAGCTTCTCGGTGTAATCCGCACGCTGCGTGCGCCAGACCCAGTTGCCGCCGAGGGTCGAGGGCGTGTTGATGCGCGCAGAGGGCGGTGCGCCGAGGAAATCCTGCATCGGTGCGATCGCGATGCGTGCAATGCTGCTCCATGCCGCACGGAGCACAGCCTTCGGGAGCTTCTTCGGCTTCTTCACATCGAGATAAGCCTCCGCGTAGGCGTTGGTCTCAGCGTCATTCGCCTTGACCCAGCCGCGCAGGGTGTGGTTGTCGTGTGTGCCGGTGTAGCAGACGCAGTTGCTTGTCGTGAAATTCTGCGGGAGATAGGGATTCTCCGCGCCGCTGTCAAATGCAAACTGCATGACCTTCATGCCGGGGAAGCCAGTGCGCTTCAGCAGCCGCTCGACCGCCGGGGTGATGTTGCCGAGATCCTCTGCGATGACTGCCATTTCGCCGAAGCGTGCCTTTGCCGCCTTCCAGAGCGCGTAGTCGGGACCCTTGACCCACTTGCCGTGCTCGGCAGTCTCTGCGCCGTAGGGGATCGCATAGTATTTCTCGAAGCCGCGGAAGTGGTCAATGCGCACGACATCGTACATGTTCAGCACGAAGCCGATGCGGTCCAGCCACCACTCATAGCCGTTTTTCGCCATTGCCTCCCAGTCCCAGATGGGGTTGCCCCAGAGCTGTCCTGTGACGGCAAAGCAATCGGGCGGGCATCCCGCGACGACGGTCGGCTTCTTGTCCTTGTCAAGCTGAAAGAGCTCCGGCTGCGCCCAGACCTCTGCGCTGTCATAGGCCGCGTAGATCGGGATATCGCCGATGATGCGGATGCCCTTGCGGTTGGCATATGCCTTCAGCGCATTCCACTGCGCAAAGAAGCAATACTGCACAAAGCAGTAGAATTCGATCTCCATCGCGTAGGTTTTCTTTGCCTCAGCGATCGCCGCCTTTTCGCGCATCGCAAGCGCCGACTCCCATTCATACCACGGCTTGCCGTCATGTGCCGATTTCAGCGCCATGAAGAGCGCATATTCCGAAAGCCAGTCGCGCTGCGCCGCACAGAATTTCTTGAAATCGGTCGGCTTCTTGCGTGAGAAATTGGCAAATGCCGCCCAGAGCACGGGCATCACATGCCGGTAGAGCAGGGAATAATTGACCTCCGAAGCGTCAGTGTCCCAAGAGATGCCCTCATAATCGGCAGGCGTGAGCCAGCCGCGCGCTGCGAGGCGGTCGAGGTCGATGAGATACGGATTGCCCGCAAACGCCGAGCAGGACTGATACGGCGAATCTCCGTAGCCTGTCGGCGAGAGCGGCAGCACCTGCCAGTAATGGCAGCCCGCAGCGCTCAGAAAATCGACAAATTCATATGCTGCCTGTCCCAGCTTCCCGATGCCGTGCTTTGACGGCAGTGCAGAGACAGGCAGCAGGATCCCGCTTTCACGCATATCTGTTTCCTCCTACATCTGTATGATACGGTAATCGTTCAGAATCCGCATCCGCCCGCATATTCTCTCTGAATCTTCATATGATAACCGCGGAGGTGCGCATATGCAAAAGAATATCGGCGAATACGGCTTCGCATTTCTGATGGGATTTTTTCTTTACACCATGATGGAGATTATGGGGCGCGGCTATACACACTGGACGATGGGCATTGCCGCGGGTGTCACGATGAGCGTGCTCTATCATATGGAGGACCGCCTCAGCGCCTCGCGCCTGACGCGCGCGCTGCTCGGCGGGCTCTTTGTCACGGCGGCGGAGTTCACCGTCGGGGTGTTCGACAATATCATCATGGGCTGGCAGGTCTGGGATTACAGCGGTCTGCGCTTTCAGCTTTTCGGGCAGGTCTCGCTGCTGTTCTCGCTGCTCTGGTGTGTGCTCTGCTATTTTGCCGTCGGCTTCTGCGACCGCATCTGGCTGCTCTTTCACGAGGTCAGTGCGGGAGCACAAACGCCAGAAGAATCAGCACAACAATCACCTCAAAGGCGGCAATGACCGCAAATGTAAGATAGGGGTGCTGCCGCATGCTGAACAGCAGCTTTCCGCGCGGTGTCTGCTGCGAGAATGCCGGCTCCTCGTCTGCGCTCTGCCGGTATTCGAGCGGCACAACATAATATTCTCCCTCCGGCGAATAGTGCACATCGCAGAGATCGCCCGAGAGCATCATTTCCAGATCTTCGGTAAACTGCTGCGACTCGATCTCGCGGACGGTATTGCCTGCCGGATCGGTGAAGGTGACAGTCGCTGTCCAGCGCGGGCGGATCCCGTCGGAATGCACATGCTGTGCGGTTTCTGCGGGGAGCTCGCTGCCTTTGCGGTCATACCACCGCTTGCGGACTGCTGTGATATGCCCCGTCACGGCGGGCATGGAAAGCATCCGCGCACGGTGCTTTTTTGCCTGCTCCGCTGCCTTGTCATTTTGCAGGTCAAGCAGAGAGAGAACGATCGCGAGCAGGAGCGCGACGCCGCCGATCGCATACATCACTTCCGGCTGCTTCGGCGCATATTTGTGGCACTGATACATGAGAAATCCGCCGAAGCAGAGCATGATCACGGCGAGTACCGTGCCGATTCCGGCGTCATAGCTTCCGTTCAGGCGATACTTCCGCATGACGGCTTACCCGTTGAGATGCAGCAGCCCGCGGAGGTATTCCGTCAGCTCGCATGCCATTTCGCACTGCTCCGGGATGCGCGGATGCCCGGGCGTTGCCTTGCCGGAGCGTGTGAAGCGGAGCCGCGTGACACGGCTGCTGCCGATCCGCGCACAGGCTTCGTCAAGCATCTGCTCCCAGTATTCATCGTGCATGAGCACCGTCAGCAGCAGCACAAACTGCGCCTTCGGATATTTTTCCATGAGATCGCGGATGATGCGGCAGTAGGTATCGAGCCAGCGCTCGCGCTTTTCCGCATCGGGAATGAGGTTATCCTCTGTGCCGACATGGTGATCGTTCTGCCCGATCGCAAAGGTGACCACATCGGGAACATAGCGCGAAAAATCCCAGTCGGTGAGCTTGCCGGAGGCAGGCTGATAGGACATTTTCGTGTAGGCGGTTTCCATGCCCACATCGCCGTTTTCGTAGTAGCCGGTGCCGTCCAGCAGCGCAATGCCGCCCTGCGCGGTGAGATGCACCTGCGCATTCAGAAGGCGCCCGGTCTGCATCGCATAGCTGTGCCATGCGTTGTCATGCTTTGCGGTATAATCGGGATAATCGGTCTGCCCGACGCGGTCGCAGATCTCGACCCATGAGCCTGCGGTGACGCTGTCGCCGTAGGCTTCAATTTTGAGCGAAGGCAGCTCCAGCGGTGAGACCGCCGCGCCGTCTGCGAGGGTGATGCCGCAGAGCGCATAATAATGCGGGCCGTCCTGCCGCTTGAAGAGCACGGCAGTGTGTGCGCCGTCTCCTGTGACGGGCACGGTCACGGTCTGCACGGTGTCGTTTTCTGCGGAGAGCCGGAGCTGCTGCTGCTTCCCGTCGAGGATGAGCCCCAGCGAGAGCCCGTTGCCGTTGCCCGCATCATAGCTGTGATTGCGGATCTGAAAGCTGAGCGCACTGCCCGTGAAGCGAAACTGCACGAGCGAGCCCGGCCAGTAGAATTCCGGCGCATCGGGCGCAGCAAAGTCAATGCGCCCCATATAGCGCAGGTTTTTATCTGAGGGAAGTACAGTGATCATGTAATATCTCCTTCTGTTTCTGCCTTGCCCGGGTCGAACTTCACGGAATTGAGCATATAGGTGAGCGTTTCTTCATCGGATGCTCTGAGTATCACAGAATAGCGCATGCTGCGGTCATCCTTCGGGTAGAGCTTGAGACAGCCGCAGAAGCTGTCTGGGGAGCCGATATTGTTCATGATGTCGAACCAGCCGTCCGCGTTATCCGTGTGATAATCCCATTTGTTGAACAGGATTGCATTGTCCTGGCATTCTGCAAATCCGTAATACGCAAGCCCGCTGCGCAGACTGATCCCCGGATGCTCCCTGTCCATGTGGTACATATAGTCGCAGAAGGTATACATATCCTTGATGTCATATCCGTGCTGCCGTGCATAGCCGTTCATGATATAATCCCTCAGCCGCACCATGATCGGATTGTCCCCTTCTGAGGCACCGGTGAGATCCACCTCACCATCTTCATCCGGCAGAAGGAAGAACACTGCGGCGTATTTCCCGTCACCGTATTCTGCGCGAAACAGCTGCTTTTTGGCTTCAGCGTCGTCTTCGCCGGCATACTGACATTCCAGTTCAACAGGTGTGGAGACTGTCCACTCATTATAGGTCAGCGTGACATAATCATCGGGCACGCCGCGGTCGGCATAGGGGTAGGGCGCGATTTCAAAATCCTGATACAATGTAAATTCCTGGTCTGCCTTCTTCACAAGCGGGATGCCGCCGAACGCAAGCGTCAGCGCGCAGCCAGCAGCAACAGCGCCGATAACGATCAGCGCGATCTTCGTTCCCTTTTTCATATTGGATACCTCTGATTCCTTTCGTATTTCTCTGTCTCTTTGTAAATGCGGATTCAGTCAGCAGATTTCATGATCTCGATTGCCTTTTCAAGCTGCTCAATCTTCTCTCTGATCTCGTCGCTGTTTGTCATGTCATAGGCTGTGCGCAGGAAGAGCCCTTCGAGCTCAAAGCGTGCATGCTGATGCGCCGAGCCCGCGAGCGTCAGCGCGAGGTTCACAAGGTCGCTGTTCGGCGGCTGCTGCACATTGTATTTCTCGTAGACATCGAGGATCTGCCCCTTGGAGGGCGGCGCAAAGAGCGTGCCGCTGAGCTGCATGCTGTGAATCGTGTCCTGAAGCTCCGATTCGATCGCCGGCGCGGAGACAAAGCGCAGGCTGTCAAAATAGAAGACTGCAGCATCCTGAAGCTGCTCCATCAGCACGCAGTAATAGCCCATATTGGCGGCAGTGCGCGCAAAGACCTGCGGCGCCGTGCCGAGGCGAGCAGTCTCCCGCGTGACCTCCAGCAGCTTTGCCGGCATCCGCATGAGCTTATAGATCTCCGCCTGCTCAAAGCGCGGATCGACGCTGACCGGGTTGAACGCGATTGCGCGGTCGAGCATTTGCAGGGCAGCCAGCCCTCTGCCGTTGTTCAGCAGCACATAGGCATAGGTCTGGAGGTAATTTGCAAAATCAAAGGGTGCGCGGTCAAACTGCGTATCCTCGGGGTAGAAGAGGCGGTACATGTGGTATTCAAACGGATTGCGGAAGCTGAACCACTTTTTATCGCCCTCCGCAAAATGCGTCTGAATTTTCGATGCGATCTCGGAGAGCAGCGTCTCCGCTTCCGCGGTCTTGCTCTCGCGGATCATTTGCAGTGCATCGGAAAAGGCTCTGTCCATGCGCACGCCGCGTACAAAGGTGCTCTCCTCCATCTGCCTGCGGGTGTCCTCCGGCAGCATCTCCACGGCGAACTGCGCAAGCGCTTCCATCAGCTCGCCTGCGTTCTCCTCTTTCTTGTATTCCTGTGCGATCTCGCTGATGCGCTTGAGATCCGCCTTTGCGTCGCCGGTCATCTCCTGCCGGACGCGCTCCATCAGTTCATTGACAGTCATGGGGAACAATGTCCTCCTTTTTTCATTTTATATTTATCGTGCGGTGATATGCTTCTGCACAAAATCACAGGTGATGCGCAGCACTGTCTCCGACCAGAACGCCCTGCCGCCGTGGTGTGCGCCCTCGACGGCATAGAATGCGGCGTCCTTGCCGGTATCGCGCAGCCTGTCAAAGAGCAGGCAGCTCTGGTGGAAGGGCACAGTCTCGTCGTTTGTGCCGTGAAACAGCAGTACCGGCGGAATCTCACGCTCAGCCGTGACAAACTGCGTCACGGCGGTCTTTGCGATCAGCTCCGGGTGCTCGGAGACGCGCTTGCCGCCGATCAGCAGTGCCTCGGGGCAGTCTGCCGTGTCGTGATCCGTGTTCGAGGGCTGCTCTGCCATGCGCGCCATATCCGTCGGCGGGTAATGCGCAATCACACCGCGGACAGCAACGGGGGCTTCCGTTTCCGAAAGCGCCGGGATGCCGTCTGTCAGTGCGGCAAGCAGCGCCGTGTGACCGCCGGAGGAGTCTCCCATCAGGAAGATGTTTTCTGCGTCATAGCCGTATTTCGCCGCATGCGCCCGCAGAAAATGCACAGCCGCCTTTGCGTCGAGCACCTGTGCGGGGAAAACGGCATCCTCCACGCCGCGGTACTGCACCGATGCGACGGCATAGCCCTTGTCTGCAAGCAGCGAGAGACGCGGGAGCGTCCCGGCAATATCCTGCCGGTGAAACGCTGAGCCCGTCACATAGACAATGAGCGGGGCATGCGCCGTATCCGGCAGAATAAGCTGCACACTGAGCGTCAGATCTCCGCGCCGGACAAACGAAATATCGCGGATCATCTGCATCGTGTGATGATCTGCGGGCGGGTCAATGGTGATCATGCCCGCCGCCGATGCCGTGCTGCGCGGAAAATTCTCGCGTGAAATATCAAGCTTCATCTTCGTCTTCTGCGATCGCCGCGATGCCGAGAATGTCAAGGCTCTCCTTGTCAACCGGCGACGGGCAGCCGCTCATCAGCTCTCTTGCGTTCTGCACCTTCGGGAAGGCGACCACATCGCGCAGAGACTCCGCCTCTGCGAGCGTCATCGTCAGTCTGTCAAGACCGATGCCCAGACCGCCGTGAGGCGGTGCACCGTACTGGTATGCTTCGACGAGGAAGCCGAATTTTGCCTGAATCTCCTCGTCGGTCAGCCCCAGCGACTCAAACATCTTCTGCTGCAGCTCATAGTCGGTGATGCGCATGGATCCGGAGCAGAGCTCTGTGCCGTTCAGCACAAGGTCATATGCCTTTGCGAAGACCTTTTCCGGCGCCGTGTCAAGATATTGCAGACACTCGTCCATCGGCATGGTGAAGGGATGGTGCATCGCCATCCACTCGCCGGTCTCCTCGTCCTTCTCAAAGAACGGGAACTGCGTGATCCAGAGGAAGTTGAATTCGCCCTTCGGGATGAGCTCGAGCTTGCGGGCAAGGTGATTTCTGAGCGCGCCGAGCACCGGCAGCGTCACGGAATTCTTGTCGGCGACAATCAGCACGACATCGCCCTGCTCCGCGCCTGCCTTTTCGCAGATTGCAGCGAGCTCGCCCTCTTTGAGGAACTTGCCGAAGGAGCAGGAGGGCTCTGCATCAACCCAGCGGATGTATGCAAGACCCTTTGCGCCGATGCCCTTGACCATCTCGACCAGCTTGTCGATCTCCTTGCGGGTGAGCGTCTGGGCGGCGTTCTTCGCGGTGATGCAGCGGACAGAGCCGCCGTCAGCGAGCGCATTTGCAAAAACCGGGAACGCCGAAGCCTGCACGTTCTCCGAGAGATCGGTGATCTCCATGCCAAAGCGCAGATCCGGCTTATCGGAGCCAAAGCGGTTCATCGCTTCGGTGTAGGTGAGGCGCGGCAGCGGAGTCTTCAGCTCCTTGCCCATCACATCACGGAAAAGGCGCACAAGGAAGCCTTCGGTAATATCGAGAATGTCATCGACATCGACAAAGGACATTTCGAGGTCGATCTGCGTGAATTCCGGCTGACGGTCCGCACGGAGATCCTCGTCGCGGAAGCAGCGTGCGAGCTGGATGTAGCGGTCATAGCCCGCGACCATCAGGAGCTGCTTGTAGATCTGCGGCGACTGCGGCAGCGCATAGAATTCGCCGTGATGCACACGGGAGGGGACGAGATAATCTCTTGCGCCCTCCGGCGTGGATTTCATCATCATCGGGGTTTCGATTTCGAGGAAGCCGTTTTCATAGAAATACTGCCGTGCGCACATCGCGATCTTGTGGCGCAGAATGAGATTCTGCTGGAGCGGTGCTCTGCGGAGGTCGAGATAGCGGTATTTCAGGCGCAGCTCTTCATTGACCTTCGTCTGCGGGGTGATCTCGAAGGGCGGGGTCTTTGCCTTTGCGAGAATGCGCAGCTCGGTGACATGAATCTCGACATGACCCGTTGCGATCTTGTCCGATTTGCTCTCGCGCTCACGCACCTCGCCCTTTGCCAGCAGCACATATTCGCTCTTGCAGGACGCTGCCTTCTCAAAGAGGGCGCGGTCGGTCGTGTCGTCGAAGGTGAGCTGCACAACGCCCGTGCGGTCTCTCAGCACGATGAAAATGATACCGCCCTTGTCGCGCACGGTATCGACAAAGCCGCCGACTGTGACGGTCTTGCCCGCTTCCAGCACCTCGCCGCAGTAGCAGGTGCGCTTCATTCCTTGCATGTTGTCCATAGTTTAGTTTACTCCTTTTTATAAAAGCGAAGCACGAGATCAAAGCCGTGCGGCAATGATGCGCTGCGCAGTTTTTACAAGTGTACGGTTTTGCGAAGATGCCCCTGAACACGCCGGGCTGCGGAGCTGTCCGCGAAGCTGGCTGAGGGATTGCAAGACGCTGAATCAGGTTATCGAAGCTGAGCCTTTCGGATTCTCCTCTGAACCATATTGTCGATGCGCATGCACACTTCCCTGAAATGCTGATCAATTTCAGCGTTTGTAAACCGCAGAACAGCCAGACCGTACCGTTTTAGAATGTCAGTGCGGATCTGATCATACTCTTTTCCAGTTACAGTGAAATGCTGAGCGCCGTCGATTTCTATTACAAGCTTTGCCGCGGAGCAGTAGAAATCTGCGATGAAGCGCTCAATGATTCTTTGCCGCCGAAACCGAACGGGATATTCGCGGAGAAAGCAATACCAAAGGCGCCGCTCCTGCGGTGTCATCGCCTTGCGCAGTTCGCGTGCCGCCGGTTTTAAGAAACTGTTATACCCGGTAAAATCGTATTTTTTTTCCATGGTTCTCCTCGGAAACCCCTCCACCGCCTTCGGCGGTCCCCCTCCCCTTTCAGGGGAGGCAAAGCGGAGAGATCTTTTGCAACATGAAACCAGTCTCGGCTCCCCTGAAAGGGGAGCTGTCAGCGAAGCTGACTGAGGGGTTATAATATCCCCATCCTGAGAAAGAGCCTTGCAAGCCCTGCCATCATGGTGTCGCAAATGATATACGGGAAGAACGGCGCGGCAGGCTCCGGTGTGACCGCATCCGATCCGTCATTTTCATATTGTCACCGCCTTCTCAGCACCTTCCGCACGAAGACCCGGTGATAGAACCAGCCCATGCGCGAGAGCAGCAGATCGTAAAAGAGGAACATTCCGTTCGCCATCACGATCAGCACGGCGTACATATACGGTGCGGTGTCTTCAAAGCTCGGCAGCCCGAGCACAAAGACCGTCAGCCACCAGTCGAGCACGAGAAATGCGTTGAACATCAGGAGCTTGCAGAGGAGCTTCAGGGATTTCTGCCGGATGCGCTCAAAATTCCGCCGGAGAATGGGGTAATAGCCGAAGAACAGAATGAACATCAGCGCGGCTTCCTTGTCAAAGGTGACGATCAGTGCGAGCAGACTCACCGCGATATATGTGAGCCAGCCCCAGCCGACCGAGACCTCCTCGACCAGTATGATCATCAGCATGCCCGCTGCCATCGGCGCCGCGATGTAGAGCGCGGGGATGATCCCCGTCAGAAACATCATTGCTACGCAGAGCGCCGCGACGATTCCGCCGAGCGCCACGCGGTAGCTGCTTGACTGCACGCGCATCAGTCCGACACTCCGACCGCAAAGATCTCGAACGACTTGTCAACATGGTCGTCGAGCATGCGGATCTCCACATTCATCTCGGTCTCCGTGTCGTAGTGCTCAATGAGCTTCGGCACAGGTCCGCCCCAGCCGTTGACGCCGTAGCCGTTGACGATGCCGGCAAGCGAGCCGTTGATATAGACGCCTGCCATGCCGTAGTCCGTCGAATTGGATACCTTGTAGACGAGAAACAGCGTCTTGCCGGTGACGGTGAAGCTGAGCCCCTCATTCCCGGTATCCTTCTGATAGACAAAGCCTGCGGGGAAGCGCTGATTGTTCGTGCCGACATTCCAAGAGCCGTCGCGGTATTTGAGATCGGCGGCATCATGCAGCGCGCCGTTTGTGTAAAGCGCAGGATAGACGGTCTCTGCGGGAATCTCATAGGACTTATCCGCTTTCTTCGCCTTCGCCTCTGCAAAATACTCCGCGATGAATTCGCCGAGCAGGGCATGCCCCGCAGCGGTCGGGTGTACATCATCGTCGCCGTAGTCGCTCCACTTCATGCGCCCCGCTTCCATCTCGGGCAAAATCGCATCGCGCACGGAGATCATGCCGACATCATAGTGTGCGCCGATCTCCTGCTGCTGCTCCTGACAGGTGTGCCCGGTCTCCATATAGGTGAACAGGCAGATGACCGCAGGCTCGTTTTTCGCTTCGAGACAGGTGCGCAGCAGGCTCTCGTAGCAGACCTTGTAATCCATTTCCATGCCGTCATTCACGGCAAATTCGAGGAAAATGATGTCGGGCTCTGTGGGCAGCACCTCATCGGAGACACGCAGGTTTCCGAGAACGGAGGGCGTGCCGGAGAGACCGTTGTTCTGGCAGGTGACTGTGCCGCCCTTGCAGTAGGTCTCCTGAAACGCCGCCGCCGAAACGGAGGCATAGCACTGCGGGGAGCGCGGACCGGGCGCATAGCCCTCGGTGATGGAGCCGCCGACATAGGCGATGGTGATATCGCCGCCACTCTCGGCTTTGTCGAATACCCGATTGAGCCACGCCGTGTTGCCGGTGCTGACGACAGAGCGCGCGACCATTGCCGCGTGAAATTCCTCGGGCGTTTCAGGCGCCTTGGAGCTGCCGCCTGCACAGCCTGCGAGACACAGCCCCGAGAGCAGTGCAGCGGATGCTGCCGCCGCGCATTTGCAGAATATATGATGCTTCATTCTGTATCTACCTCACATTAGAATAATCCACATATATCATACCATAATTGCATGAAAAAGTCAATGGAAAATGCAATGCCGGCACAGGCGCGGAGCCCGCGCCGGCATTTTTCTCAAGTGCGCGGAGCCCGCGCTGGCGTTTTTCTCAAGTCAACTGACTGTTCCGTGCTCGTCTGCTCGCCGGTGACGCCGCTGTTCGCGGCTTTTGACTGCGCCTGCATGACTCTCCATAATAACGGGGTCCGGGGACCGCTGTCCCCGGCAGGGGTATGGGGACGGAGTCCCCATTATAAAACATCGCGAAGCGATACAAAAAACCGCATCCCCCTGAGCGCGGAGAATGCGGTTCCCGTTATTCCATATGGTCGAGCATCAGCTGCACGACGCCGTCATAGTAATGTGCGCCGAGCTTGTCGCGCAGATTCTCAAAATGCTTTTCGCCCGCATCGGAGACAATCTCGCCGACACCCTCGGGCAGCGTGCCGTAATCCGGCTTCGGCGGGGTGCTGTCCTCCTCGCCGC
This sequence comes from Oscillospiraceae bacterium, assembly GCA_016291435.1. GTDB lineage: Bacteria > Bacillota > Clostridia > Oscillospirales > Ruminococcaceae > Firm-04. The sequence goes on along the minus strand of JAEEXH010000004.1, from coordinate 19,719 downwards.
GCAGCTCGTGATAGAGCTTATAATTGGTCGAGCGGTCGCAGATGAACAGGAGCAGATGCTCCTGATCCTCAAACTGCACCAGTTCCTCGCAGAGGGCAAGATAGCCCTCGTCGTCATGATTGACGGGTGCGTCGCCGAAAAACGCCTTGTCGAGCGCGTCCATCAGATCTGTCCAGATGTCAATATAGCCTGCATAGCGGATATTCGGATCCTCGCTCAGGTCGCAGAGACGGAAGCCGAGATAATTCGCCTCGTCCTCGCGCCAGTAGCCGCAGTAATGGCTGAACTCATGCGCATAGACGCTCGGGAAGACAGCAGCCGCCTCATAGCGGTCGGAGAACACGATCTCCATTGTCGGCGTGGTCGTATATGCCGCGATGCCGAAGGTGTGCAGCGCAGGGGAGACAAACGACAGCTTCTCCGGCGGCGGGTCGATCGTAAACCGCCCGTATTCCGCGGAGAGCTTTGCGCGTGCTTTCATGAGATCTGCGCGGATCTCCTCCTCTGTGCGCCGGATGAAATGGTGATTTTTGTCGCGGTCAACCTTGTCGATCAGTCCGTTGACTTCGGTCTGCCAGCGGTCGCAGAGCGCGACGACTTCTTCCAGCGTGTGCTCCTGCGCAGTGTAATCCGTTTCGCCGAGCACTGAGCTCCGCAGCAGCCATGCATCAAAGATGAAGCTGAAGCCAGCCGCAATCACCGCGATCACAAGCAGCGTCTTGAAATAGCCGCCGACAAATCTGCGGTATTTCGCACGCTTTCTGAGAAAGATCAGCAGGATGAGGAACACGATGAGCAGCACGCCGAGCACCGCAGCCGCAGCGATCATGATTTCATAGATCGGCACCGGGATCTTGGCGGTGATGCTGCCGATCAGATCAGCGCAGGCGGGATGCACGCGGTTCAGCCAGAAATCGCTGATGCTCTGTATCTGGAAAATACCCCAAATTGCCGCAAGCACTGCGATGAGCACGATCAGGAAGATCCAGTATTTCGTCAGCCGGAATTTCTTTTTTTCCTTCGGCGCTTCCGGCTGCACCGGTGCGGCGGGGAGCTGCTCCGCAGGGCGCTCCTCCAGCAGTACGGTATCAGCCATTGCGGTAGTCCTTAAGCCGTCTGCGGGTCTCTGCCTCGCCGAGCACATGGCTGATCTCCCAGAGATCCGGCGCATTCTGTCTGCCTGTCACGGCGACACGCAGCAGATTCGTCACATCGACGATGCTGCCGCAGTAAAGCTCGGGATTCTTCTTATACTTCTTCGGCTGCACAGCGTATCCGAGCGATTCTGTCAGCGTTTTGACCTTTGCGAACCACTCCTCCTGCGTGTCGGCAAAATCGAGCGTTTCAAGATAGCCGTCGAGGATTGCATTCCGCTTGTCGCCGTCTGCGTTCTCCGGGCAGGCATCGGTGATCTCAAAGGTGTCGGCGTCATAGAAGGAGAGGAACTTTGCCGCCGCAGACCAGCTTCCGTAGTCCTTGCGGGGCTTTTCGCCGCCTCTGCCGACTGCGACTGCACCGCGGTACAGCGCTTCCTTCTGCTGCATTCTCTCCGCGAGTGCGGTGTCATAGGTCTTTGCCCATGTGAGCAGCCCGTCATAGACGAAATCTGCGCTCTGGCGGGAGAGATATTCCTTCGCGATGTTGTCGAGCTTTTCGAGGTCAAAGAGCGAGCCGGAGGTGCTCATCTTCTCAAGCGAGAAGGTAAATGCGCGGGAATCCGCATCGGGGTTTGCCATGTGCCACTCCTCGAAATTGCTGTTCAGCACCGTGAGCAGATAGAGCCATGTCGCTTCCTGCGGCACGCCCGCCTCAGAGTAATAGCTGAGGGCAAGCTCGGGATCCTTGCGCTTCGAGAGCTTGCGCTTCGAGCTGCCGTCCATCTTCATGAGGGTTGCGGTGTGGCAGTAGACCGGGCGCTGCCAGCCGAGCGTATCGAAAAGCTGCACATGGATCGGGAGGGTCGCAAGCCAGCTCTCGTCGCGGATGACATGGGTCGTGCGCATGAAATGATCGTCGCAGACATGTGCGAAGTGATAGGTCGGGATGCCGTCGGATTTGAGCAGCACGAAGTCGGTGTAGTTCTCCTGCACTTTGAGCTCGCCGCGGATGCCGTCCTGCACGGGAATCATGTTTGCGGGATCGCCCTCAGAGCGGAAGCGCAGCACCCATTCAGTGCCCTTCTGAAGCTCTGCCTTGATATCTTCCATGGGACGGTCGCGCCAGATCGCATATTTGCCGTAGTAGCCGTAATTTTCCTTTGCGGCCTCCTGCTCCTCATGCATTTTCGCGAGGTCTTCCTCGGTGCAGAAGCAGGGATAGGCAAGCCCGCGGAGCAGAAGTGCTTTCGCAACGGTCTGATAGAGCGTCTTGCGCTGACGCTGCCGGTAGGGACCGTAGGCGCCCGATTCGCCGTCCTTGGTGACGCCCTCGTCAAAGTGAACGCCGTAGAAGTTCATGGCGTCGATGACCGCTTCGACCGCGCCTTCGACCTCGCGCTTCTGATCGGTATCCTCAATGCGGAGATAGAAGACGCCGCCGGTCTGATGCGCCAGCCGCTCGCCGATCGCGTTGTAGAGATTGCCGAGATGCACAAAGCCGGTCGGGCTCGGTGCAATGCGCGTCACGACTGCACCCTCCGGCAGATTGCGCGGGGGATACTTCGCTTCATAGTCGCCGATCGTCCCGGTGATCTCCGGGAAAAGCAGATCTGCAAGTGCCTGATAATCCATATGTTTACTCTCCTGTTTCTGTTTGATTCATATTACAGCGGGGTTCTCATATATCCGAAGAAGCCGCACACCCGCTTACCAGTGACCGCCGCCGCCGCCGTGGGAGAAGCCGCCGGAGGATGTGTGCGAGTGTCCGCCGCCGCCCCCGCCGCCGCCTCTGCCGCTGTCGGAGCTGATATGCGTCTTGCTGACATGCTTGCGGAGGAAGAGATCTTCCTGCACATAGAAATGCGTGTCCTGCTGGCTGACATAATTCATCGGCGAAAGCGATTTCTTCAGCTTGTAGCTGTTCTTGACGCAGAGCACCGAGATCAGCGCCGTGATCAAACCGATGATGCCTGCGATCGGCAGCATCATGGACCATCTCACGCCGAGCCACCACGGCAGTGTCTCCGAGTGGACCAGCTCACCGTTCTGATAATAGGCGTATTCGCCGTTGTCATCGTTGACGGTGTAGCCGTCCTTCGGCACGCCTTTTTCCTTGTAATATACGAGCTGTCGGCAGAAATAATTGACCGCGCCGGCATAATCCTCTCTGCGCAGATAGTCGCCCATGCCGCTGACGATGGAGGAAATGCGGTCATCCGAGCCGCCGTTGTAATAATAGATCTGTGCCGTGCCGCAGGTCGAGATGTAGGCATAGTGCGTCGAAAGGCTGAGATAGAGCAGAACGCCGTCTGTCTCCGTGCCATGCGGGATGTTGAAGAGCTCGTCATACATGTCATCTGCCATTGCTTCGATCTCGCCGTCGCTGTATGCAGGCGCATCCTCTCCCGTGACCTGCACGGCAACATACATGTCGATGCTGCTGCTTGTCTCGAGAATTGCGGAGTTTGCTTCGGAATAGTCGGATTCCCCGAACACACTGTCCGGGTCATAGAGGCCGATATTCGCGATGACATCCTCAAATATTCTGTCTGCCGAGACGGGCACTGCAAAGACGCAGAGCAGCATCAGCATCGCCGAGGCGGCAGTGAGGATCCGTTTCAGATGCTTTTTCATTTCATCATCACCCCCACAACAAGCGTGATTACGGCTGCGAGCACGCCGAGCACCGCTGCGAATGCCGCAAGCTTTCCTCTGCTGACAGGCGGTTCGCCGACGAATTTCGCCGTCTGCCCGTTGAGCGCAAATTCATAGACCTTGTCGCGGTATTTGTATGTCATGAACCACACAGGGAGCAGCATGTATTCCCAGTTCGTGCTCATCACCTTGATATCGGAGCGCGTGACCGAGACAGTGGTGTAATTCTTCATCGAGGAGCGCAGAAGCTGGTCGCTCGCCTGCACCGCACGCTTCTGGATGCGCGGGAACATCGCCGCCATGTTCATGTCATAGCGCTCTGCGAGGAAGCCGCTTAAATACTGCATCGCGAAGGGCTGCACCTGCCGGTAGTCGAAGGGCTCGACCGCCTCCATGAGCTCATCGTCGATGTGGCTGGCGCCGTCTGCGGGGAGCCCGCGCAGGACGACCTTTGCCTTTCTGGTCAGCGCATATTCGCGTGTTTCGGTGTAGTGATAGTCGCCGGAGGTCCAGGAGCGCACCTTTTTGCCGAGGGCGTCCATCTCCGCGTTGAGGTCGCAGTCAGTGACCCAGAACGGCACATAGAGCCCGGTGATCTTCTCCTGCTGCGCGGCAGAGAGAAAGTCGCTCGGCAGAAACTTATGCCGCTTGCACCAATCCTGAAAATGTCCGATCGCCTGTTCGCGGTCGATCTGGAAGGGCAGCACATAGGATGGGCGGTAATCGCCGGAGACCCTTCCGCGCAGGATGACGGGATTGTGGCAGTAATAGCAGAATGTGGCGGCAGTGGTGTCGTCCGCCATGATGGTCGCGCCGCAGCTGTCGCAGGAGTAGACCGAGGTGTGCTCGGCGAATTCCTCGTCTGTGCGGATCTCCTCCTCAGGGCGTTCCGCAGCGGCAAGCTCTTCCTGCTTCGCGGCGATTTCGTCCATCTCGGCTTTCGTGAAGCTGCTGGAGCAGAAATCGCAGGTGAAGGTCTGTGTTGCAGCGTCGAATTTCAGATCCGCGCTGCAATTCGGGCATTTATAAGCAAGTGATTCCATGATTGTCTCCCCCTTTCATCGGGTCGGATGATGCAGAACAGCATACAAAAACATTATAGCACATATTCTAAAAAAAAGCAATGGCTGAAAACGGAAAGTGACGCCGGCACAGGGCTCGCTGCATGATATGCAGAAAGGGGACATTTCAGCATCAAACATGCCGAAACGCCCCACTTTTTTCGCCTGAGTTTTCAGTTGCCCGCAGCGCTGAGCGCTTCCTCTGCCGTTTTGCGGAGCAGCTCAGACTCCTCCTCGCCGCCCATGATGCGTGCGATCTCGGAGATGCGGTGTTCGCGGTCGAGCACGGTCACATCGGTGCTGGTGCTGTCCTCTGTGCTGTGCTTTTCGATCAGCAGATGATGATTTGCCTGTGTCGCAAGCTGCGCGAGATGCGTCACACAGATGACCTGATGATGCGCGGAGAGCTCGCGGAGCTTTTTTCCGATCTTCTGCGCTGCCTTGCCGCTGACGCCGGTGTCGATTTCATCGAAAATAAGCGTCGGGATGCTGTCGCGCTCGGCAAGCACTGCCTTCAGCGCAAGCATCATGCGGGAGAGCTCGCCGCCCGAGGCGATCTGTGCGATGGGCTTCGGCGGCTCGCCGGGATTTGCGGAGATCAGGAATTCTGCGCGGTCCATGCCGAGCGGTGTGAGCTTGCCCTGCGTCATCGCGACGGAGAGCTGCACACGCGGCATATTGAGGAAGCTCAGCTCCTCGCCGACTCTGCGGGAGAATTCCTCCGCGAGCTTCTGCCGGTAGGCGGAGAGCGCCTTTGCCGCCTCCGTGACCTTATGCAGACGCTCCTTGCGCTCAGCGGTGAGCTGCCGGAGCAGGTCTGCGTCGCTTTCGATCGCAGAGACCTCGCGCACGGCATCGTCATAGATCTCCCGCAGCCCGTCCGCATCGGTGTGATAGCGGATTGCAGCCGTGTTGACGGCATTTCTGCGGGCGTTGAGCTTTTCAAATTCCGCCTGCGAGAGCTGTCCGCCGGTATAGGCAGAGACCTCGTCGGCGATGTCTCTGAGCTCGATGTTCAGCGCACGGAGACGGTCCGAAAGCGGTGCGGCATCGGGCTCGGCGCCCGCGAGCTTATCAAGTGCGACGCATGCCGCAGCGAGCGCATCCGAGATGTTCTCGTCGCCTGCGACCAGCATCTGTGAGACGGCCTCCGCAAGGCCTGCCGATTCCTCCGCTCTGGTCGCCGCCTGAAACTGCTCGTCGAGCAGGGTATCCTCCTGCGGCTGCGGATCAAGCTCACCGATCTCCTCGATGATGCTGCGGAGCTCCCTGAGCCGCGCAACCTTCTCCTGCTCTGCCTTCTGCATGGCGGCGAGCTTCCGTGCACAGGTCTGTAATGCCTGAAACTCCGCGGTGTAGGCGTCGCGGAGGGTGTTGTCTCCGCCGAACTGATCGAGCACATCGAGATGGCGCTCGGGGCGCAGCAGGATCTGATTGTCGTGCTGTCCGTGAATGTTGACCAGCGTGTCGCCGAGCGCACGGAGCAGCGCTGCCGGCGCAGATCTGCCGTTCACTCTGCCGACGCTGCCGCCGTCTGCGGAGATCTCGCGGGTGAGCAGCAGCTCGTCGTCCCCGCTGTCAAAGCCGTATTCCGTGAGCACGGCGCGTGTCTCCTCTGAGAGCGGCGAGAACACTGCCGTGATGCTCGCTTTCTTGCAGCCGGTGCGCACAAGGTCACGGCTGGTGCGCTGACCGAGCACTGCCTGAATGCCGTGAATCAGAATGGATTTACCGGCGCCTGTCTCGCCGGTAAACGCATTGAAGCCGTGCTCCAGCGGGATGACCGCCGACCGGATCACGGCAAGATTTTCGATTGAAAGTTCCCTTAACATCATGACCCCCAGATCTGGGTTTCGAGCAGATTGACAAGCTGCACGGCGCTTTGCTCGGAGCGCGTGAGCATAAATATCGTATCGTCGCCTGCGATTGTGCCGACGACGGACTCCAGCGAGAGCCGGTCGAGCACGGCGCATGCCGCCTGTGCAGAGCCCGGGTGGCATGTGACGACGACGGTGTTCATCGCGTAGTCGATGCGCAGGACGGCGCTTTCCAGCAGATTGCCCGGCGCCGCGTGCTGCGCGGCTGTTTTCGCATAGCAGCTCACACCGCGTGCATTGCGCTTCTTGTGCAGGCGGAGCTGCCGGATGTCACGCGAAACCGTTGCCTGCGTGACAGAAAAGCCCTCGGCGCGGAGCAGCTCGCAGAGCATTTCCTGTGTTGTCACATCATGTTCTGCGATCAGCCGCAGAATTGTGTCATGTCTTGCGTTCGGCATGAGGCTTGCTTCCTTTCCGTGCTGCTTTGCTGCATCTCCTGCAGCAGCTTGATTCCGACAACGGTTGCGGGGATTCTCTCACGCGGAGAGAGATTGGAGCGCACGACTGCCGCCGTAAGCAGCAGCACCGCCGCGAGGCAGAGCAGAATACGCTTTTTTGTGAAGCACCGCTGCTTCATGCTGCCGTTTCCTTTTTACGGTGTGCGAGCCAGAGCAGCAGATTCAGCAGCAAGAGCGCAAGATGAAAGGCGAGCAGCCCGAAGACATAGAACACCTGATGCCAGCCGCCGCCGAAAATGTCGCTGTGCTCCGAGGGGATGACACCGAACCATTGCAGCACAAGCTCCAGCGCTGTGCCGAGCGTGAATACCAGAAATGAGAGCCACGGCATCCAGCGCCTGCGGTTCATGATGCAGAACGCGATGAAATAGATGCCCCAGACTGCGAGCCCGATGAACACATACACATCGCTCTCGCGTTCCATCATGAAAAACGCGAGCACGATCATCAGAAGGTGCAGGCACGAAGCAAGGATACTCTGTTTCACCATATCAGATTCCTCCGACGCTGCCGAGCCCCTTGAGGGGCTGCATCAGCTTGCCGTTCAGCGCGTCATAGAAGGCATAGCCCTTGCAGTCTACAAACGGGAGCGTGAGCTTCGATCCTGTGACGGTAAACGATTCCTGATCGCTGAGCACGGCGCTTTCCTCGCCGTCCGCGTGGACATTGAGCCCGCCCTGTCCGGCGCCGCGGTAGGTGATGCGGATATGGCGCTGCGGGTGAAAAAGCATCGGACGCGCAAAGAGCGAATGCGGGCAGATGAGATTCATCTCGATGAGCCGGAGATCCGGCTCCATCACGGGACCGCCCGCGGAGAGCGCATAGGCAGTGGAGCCTGTCGGCGTCGAGATGACGATGCCGTCTGCACGGTAAACGCCGATCTGCCTGCCGTCAACCGACACGGCGAAATCGCACATCTTTCCGTTCAGGCGCGAGGCATAAATATCGTTGAGCGCATAGCAGATATGATCGCTGCCGGTCATTTCGGCTTCGAGCATCATGCGGCTGCTGATGGCGTAGTCGCCGGACTGAAGCCGCCCGAGACGGTCCAGCTCACTGAGCTCAAACGCTGCGAGAAAGCCGAGCGTGCCGGTGTTGATGCCGACGATCTTTGCGGGCTGTGTGCCGTGGAGCAGGGCATGGTCGCGCACCCGCCCGGCGCAGCGCAGGATCGTGCCGTCACCGCCGATCGCAACGGCGAAATCGGCACCTGCGAGCAGCGGCTCTTCGGGGAGAAACGACACTCCGTGGAGCGATGCGAAATCCGTTTTCAGCTCCTCCGGCATCACGATCTCTGCACCGAATGCCGAAAGCTGTGCGCAGACCGTGCATGCGGCATCATGCGCCGCTTTCTTGGAAAGATTCGGAAAAATGACATATTTCATGTGATCTTCTCCAGACAGAGCAGATATTCCGTGTTGCCGCTGCCGCCCTTGATCGGGGATTCGCATTCGCCGACGGGCAGGAAGCCGTACTGTGCTGCAGCATCCCGGATCTCGCGCAGAACTGCACGGCGCACCTTTTCGTCGCGGACAACGCCGTGCTTGTTGAGCGCCTGACGCCCCGCCTCAAACTGCGGCTTCACAAGCAGCACCGCCTTTGCATGAGGGCTGAGCAGTCCGGGCAGCACCGGCAGGATCTGCTTCAGGGAAATAAAGGATACATCGCAGGAGAGGAATTCCGCGGGGAGCCCCGGTGCATCCGGCGGCAGCGTGCGGATATCCGTCCCCTCGCAGACGGTCACGCGGCTGTCTGCACGGAGCTCCGGCGCCATCTGGTCATGCCCGACATCGACTGCGAGCACGGATGCCGCGCCGTTTTGCAGCATGCAGTCCGTGAAGCCGCCGGTCGAAGCGCCGATGTCGAGACAGCGGAGCCCTTCGACTCTGAGCCCGAATTCCGCGAGTGCAAACCGCAGCTTATAGCCGCCGCGCCCGACATAGGGCAGCGGCTCGGTCACACGGAGCACATCGCTCTCCGCGACCTTCTGCGATGCCTTCAGGCAGACCGCGCCGTTCACGGTGACATTGCCTTCTTCGATAGACGCCTGTGCGCGTGTGCGGGAGCTTGAAAGCCCGCGTGCCACAAGCGCCGTGTCAAGCCGTTCCATCCGAGAGGAGCGCCTTTGCGCTCTGATACATGCCGTCTGCATCGAGCCCGAGCTGCGAGAGACATCGCGGCACCGATGCCGGCGGGACAAATCCGTGGATGCCGGAAAGGCGGTAATTGCCCTTCCAGCCGCGTGTCAGGAGCTGCGCTGCCAGCTTTTCGCCGATGCCGCCCTCCGTGCTGCCCTCCTCGAAGAAGACAGCGTTCGGATACTGCATCACGGCATCAAGCGCCGCCTCCGGGATCGGGTAGATATGCACGAGCCGCAGCACGCCGCAGGAGATGCCCTCTGCGCGGAGCTTTTCGGCTGCTGCCTGAACATCTGCGGAGAGCCGCCCGTAGGTGATGAGCAGAAGCGCACAGCCCCGGTCATGTGTGAATTCCGTCTCGCAGAAGTCTGCGCAGCGCTCGGGCTCCTTGCCGCGCGGATAGCGCACGGCGACGAGTCCGCTGTGATCATAGAGCGCACGGTGCAGACACTGCTCCAGCTCCTTGTAGCCTGCGGGGGAGTAGATCTCCGTGCCGGGGATCGCGCTCAGCATCGGCACATCGAAGATGCCCTGATGTGTTTCGCCGTCCTCGCCGACAATGCCCGCGCGGTCGATCCCGAGCACCAGATGATACTTTGCAATCGCCGCATCATGAATAAGCTGATCAAATGCACGCTGCGAAAATGTCGAATACACTGCAAAAACCGGCAGCTTCCGCATCGAGGCAAGACCCGCGCAGAAGGTCGCCGCATGCTGCTCTGCGATGCCGACATCATAGAACCGCTGCGGGAATTCCTGTGCAAAGAATTGCAGGCCTGTGCCGTATTTCATCGCGGCAGTGACCGCACAGACCGCAGTGTCCTGTCTGGCGTATTCCGTGAGCGCTTTGCCGAAGACGGTCGAGTAGCATTCATCGACCGAGACCTCCGGGTTATTCGATGCGAGCTCGATCTGATCGACGCCCTCCACCGTGGCGCTTGCCTTCGGCACACCGTGATATTCTCCGGGATTTTTCTCTGCGGGCTCATAGCCCTTGCCCTTGATCGTGCGCACATGCACGAGCACGGGTCTGCGGTAGCTTTTTGCGACTGTCAGCACCTCATCGAGCGCGGCAATGTCATGCCCGTCCACCGGCCCGAGGTAGACAAATCCGAGGTCATCGAAAATGGTTGTCTCCACGATGCCGCGGCGGAACTTGTCCTTCGACGCCTTGAGCTTCTGCACGAGCGCACTGCCGATCACCGGCGTTTTGCCGACGACCTTTTCCACGCGCCATTTTGTGCGGACATAGCTTTCGCTGTTGCGGATCTTCGTCAGATATTTTGCAATCGCGCCGACATTTTTTGAGATGGCGCAGTTGTTGTCGTTCAGAATGACAATGATATTCGAGCGGGATTTGCCCGCGTTGTTGACGCCTTCGTAGAACATGCCGCCGGTCATGGAGCCGTCGCCGACGACTGCCACGGCATAATGCGTGCTGTCGCCGTCCATGCGCATCGCCTCCGCCATGCCGAACGCGGCAGAAACGGCGGTGCTGCTGTGCCCTGTGATGAAGGTGTCGTGCGGGGATTCCGCGGGCTTCGGGAATCCGGAAAGACCGTTCTCCTGCCGCAGGGAGCCGAATTCATCCGCTCTGCCTGTCAGGAGCTTGTGCACATATGCCTGATGACCGACATCCCAGACGATGCGGTCCTGCGGTGAATGAAAATTACGGTGCAGTGCCAGTGTCAGCTCGACAACGCCGAGATTGGAGGACAGATGTCCGCCTGTCCTGAGCACGGTACCGATGAGACGCGCACGGATCTCCGCACAGAGCTCGATGCACTGTGCATAGGAGAGATCATGAAGCTGCTCGGGAAGTTTCAGTTCCCGCAGCTTATAAATCTTATGTACGCTGATTTCACGTTCTATACTCATTTGTATCTCCGCTGCCGCAGCGGGGAGATCTGTGCGCCTGCCGCGGCATGTCACTTATCATATACTCAGCCGGGAGAACCCGGCCGGCTGTCAGCGGGATCACTCTGCGGAAGATTCCGCAGGCTTCTGCCCATATTCCGTTACGGTGAGCTTTGCCTTCTCAAGCTCCTTTTTGCAGGCTTCCGCGAGCAGAGCGCCCTGTCCGTAGAGCGTCACGGCTTCCTCAAGGGGCAGCCCGCCTGCCTCCAGCTTCGCGGTGATCTCCGCAAGCTGCTGCATGCCGTCTTCAAATTTCATCTGTGTCACCTCCGTGATCGGGCGTCACATCATTGACGGTCGCAGTGATGCTGCCCTCTGAGAAGCGGATATTCAGCGTGTCGCCCGGGTGCAGGCTCTCTGCCTGCCGCACAAGCGTATCGCCGCGGTACGCGAGTGCATAGCCGCGCTGTAAGATCGCAACGGGGCTCACGGCTTCGAGTCTGCCTGCCGCGAGCTGCCACTGCTGCTCTGCGCGGCGCAGGGTATTCTCCGCGGCATGTGTCAGACGCGCCGTGAGTGCCGCGAGCTTCTCCTCGCTGAGCTGCACGCGCTGGGCAGGGGACTGCCGTTCCAGGCGGTGCAGGAGTGCATCGAGGGTCTGCTGCTTTTTCGTGAGCTGCGATGTGACCGCGCTGTCAAGCCGGCTGCGGTAATCCGCGAGCATGGCAAGGAGCGATGCTCTGTCGGGAACAGCAAGCTCTGCCGCAGCAGAGGGCGTCGGGGCGCGCAGATCGGCGACCTCGTCCGCGATGCAGTGATCGGTCTCATGCCCGACGGCGCTGATGACCGGCACAGGCGCATGAAACACGGCTTCCGCGACCGCCTCGGACTGGAACGCCGAGAGATCCTCATTCGAGCCGCCGCCGCGTCCCATGAGGATAATGTCGCATCGGTCGGCACCGGCTGTGCGGAGCGCTTCGGCGATGGATGCGGGGGCTGCATCGCCCTGCACGATCGCCGGGTAGATGCACACCTTTGCCAGCGGATACCGCCGCTCCAGAATTTGCAGCATATCGTGCAGCGCCGCACCGCTCCGCGATGTGACGATGCCGATTTTCTGCGGGAGCTTCGGGAGCTGCCGCTTGTGTGCGGGATCGAAAAAGCCGAGCTTTGCGAGCTTTTCGCGGCGCTGCTGCAAGGCGAGTGCCTGTGCGCCGACGCCGTCCGGCTGGAGATCGAGCACCTGGATCTGATAGTCGCCGCCCTTTTCATAGAGCGTGACTCTGCCCTGAAGAAGGACATCCATGCCGTCCTTCGGCGCAAACGGGAGCCGCTCGGCGTTCATGCGGAACATCACCGCCCGCACGGATGCGTCTTCGTCCTTCACGGAAAAATAGCAGTGTCCGGATTTGAAATTGCGCTTGAAATTTGCGATTTCGCCGCGCACAAAGACCGTCTGCAAATTGGTGTCTTCATGCAGGCGGAATGCGACATAGCGATTGAGCTGCGATACGGTCAGAATTGCCATGTGCCCGCCTCCTTCACTGCTGCATAGACGGAAACGCCCGCGGCATTGTCGCAGGAAAATGCAGGCTCCGCAAATGCGGTCTCAAGCGGGAGCTTTCTGAGCCGCGTCTGAATGAGCCTGTCCGAAAGCACGCCGCCCGCATAGATGACGGCAGGATTGCCGTTTTTCTTTGCGGCATCGCGGGTCATCGCTTCGACGGCGGCGCCGACCGAATTGAGACAGTACCGCGCAATGTCGGCATGCGGGGCGCCCTTTTTCAGCATGGTCTCACACTGATTCTGGAGCCCGGAGAGCGAGCAGCAGCCGTCTTTGAGCGTCACGCGCATTTCGGCGTCTGTATCGCTCTGCACCGCGAGCTCTTCGAGCGCTGCGCCGCAGGGGAATCTGAGCCCGAGCATGAGCCCCGTTCTGTCCACGGCCTGTCCCGCCTTGAGGTCGAGCGACGATGCCACCGGCTCAATGCGGAGCACGGCATCGCGGTCGGGGGTGCAGCGCAGAAGATCGGTCGTGCCGCCGCTCACATGAAACGCGAGAAACGGTGCGTGGGTGAGATCGAGCCACGAGAGGCAGTCTGCCGACCAGAGCGCCGCGAGAATATGCCCCATCTGGTGCGAGGTCACACAGAGCGGGATCCTCTGAGCCGCAGCGAGCATGCGCGCCGCGCCGTGTCCTGCGAGAAAGCAGGGCATATAGGAGCCTGCCTCGCCGCGCGGGGCCGCAGAGACGCCGACTGCGGAGAGTCCGCTCAGATCAGCTTCCGCGGAGAGCGCTTCCATGAGCTCGGGGAGCTGCCGCGTGTGATGGAACACCGCGTCGCTCTGGCGGAGCCCTGCCTGTCCTTCGGGGACAGGGAGCAGCTGCTTTTTTTGCGTGATGCTGTGCGTTGCCGTGTCAAGCAGCGCACAGGATGTTGTGTAGTTGCTGGTATCGAGCCCGAGGAGCTTCATGATGCGCTGCTGCCCTCTTTGCCGCCGGAGAGCTCACGCGCATAGGAGCCGAGCACGCCGTTGATGAAGCGGACATCCTCCGACTGCGGGGTGTATTCCTCCGCGAGCTTCACCGCCTCCGAGACTGCCGCGTTGACGGGCGTGCCGTCATCCCAGTGCATCTCATACATCGCAAGGCGGATGATCGCGAGACAGAGCTTCGGGATGCGGGTGATCTGGCGCTTGGGGCTCAGTCTGCCGATGATCCCGTCGATTTCGTCCATATGTGCGATTGTGCCGTCGGTCAGCTCCTTCACGGCATCGTCCACAAGGATCTCCGCATCGGGATCCTCCTCGGCGATGGCATAGAGCGCGGTGACGGTGTCGTCACGCAGGGAAAGGGCATAGAGCAGCTTCATCGCATTGGCGCGTACTTCTTTTCTTGTCATGCAGGATTCCTTTCGTGTCACTCTTCAAACATAATATCAGCGGCAATGACATGAACCTTCGAGACAATCACGCCGGTCATGCTCTGCACGTTTTCTTTGATCTTCTGCTGCACCTGCTCGGCAACGCCGGTGAGACGGCAGCCGTTTTTCAGCACGAGCCGCACGGTGATCTCCACCGTGTCGCGCACGACCTGCACGGAGACAGGCGGTTCGGTACGGAGCAGAGTCGTCCGCACGGATGCGAGATCCGCGACGCCCTCGATCTCTTTTGCGGAGACACCGGCGATCGAGCGGATGACATTTTCGGAGATCCGAACCTCGCCCGCTGCGGCAGCTTTCTTCGGATATGTGTTGCTCATAGTGTATACCTCCATTCGGGAACGGCATGTCCCGATCTGTGTAATACCGGCATACCGTGCGGGGACGCCGGCTGCGTCAGCCCACAGGTATGCCATCATAAATACTATTATAGCAGATTTTTTGCATTCGTACAACCTTTTTTTGAAAAAATATTTTTTTGCAGAGAAAAAAAGCGGAGATATACCTGCCGTGCAGCCGTTACTGCGGGGCTGTGCCTGCTGCGACCTCGAAGATGCGGATACCTTCGGCGGGGATATCCGCTTCGGTGAGGATGATCTCCTTGATTGCGGCAGCCTGCGCGGCGGTGAGTCCGTCGCTCTCGACCACGACCTTTGCCGCGGCGTCGTCGAGATACACAACGCAGTCTGTGAAGCCCTGCGAGAGAATCAGTGTTTCGATCACGCTCTCGCTCTCCATCAGCTTCGAGAGGTTCACCGCGTCAATCGCGTTCGTGACCATTTCCTCATTGCTGAGATCGCCGCCGCCGATGATGCTTTGCAGGGTCTGCACGGCGTGATCGCGGCTTGTCTGCTTGTCGAGCCGTGCCTGCGCGAAATAATCCGCACCGTTCGCAGACGCATTGACCATCTCTGCGGTGCCGTAAGCCGAGAGATCGTCCGCTGCGGTGTTCGCAGCCGCATCGCGCACTGCGGGCTGCTCTGTGAGACCCGTGCCGCCCGCGAGGACATAGTTTAAGTAGACCGCGACGCCGAGGATCAGCGTCAGGCAGCTCAGGATGAGATGCTTCTTCCCGATGATGACAGTAGGTTTTTTCATGATAATGCGCTCCTTTCAAGTGATAGCTCATGTGCATGCGCCGACATAGATGCGGCCCGGCGGGAGGTCCAGAACGGTCGAGACTGCCGCAGTGACGCGCTCGCGCACAGCCGCATGATTCCCGCCCGTGCAGAGAATCGCAGCACCCGCGATGCCGGGACAGCGTGTCTCGGAGATGAGTGCAGATTCGCCGCCGCTGCCCTTTGTGACAACGATTTCCGATTCGCGCCGGATCCCGTTTCCGCTGCCCGTTTCCTTCACCTCCTCTGCGTAGATCTGCTCCGCGCTGCCGCTGACCGTCAGCATCACCGTGACTGTGCCGACGCCGTCCATGCGTGAGAGCCAGTCTGTGAGCCGCTGCTCCAGCTCCGTGCGGTAGCGCTCCGCGTCCGGCAGAGCGGTCTCTTCGCTGAGATGCTGCGCCTCGGCGGATGCTGCCGGTTCACTGCGCGTGCGGAGCCCCGAGAGCAGGATCAGCGCCATGCCGAGCAGCCCCAGCGCCGTGATGACGCGCACAGCCCCCGCCCGTCCGAGCATCTGCCGGAGCCGTTCTGCGAGCCTGCCGTTCATGCTGCATCCTCCTCCCGTGTGATCCTGACCGTCTCGCCGAGCCACTCCCGCAGATATACGGTGCCTGTCAGCGTGTTCCCGGTGATGACCGCCTCATTGATTACTATGCTGCCGTCCTCCGCAATATGCACATCGACCGCCTGCACCGTGCAGTTCACACGGTGCTCTGCGAGTGCACTGTTCAGCGCGGAAGTGATGCGTTCGGCATATGCCTGCCGGTAGGCTTCTGCCGCAGCCGCCGTGAGATCCTGCGCGGTTTCACCCGCCGCGGCATCCGTTTCCGGCAGGGCGAGCTGTATCTGCGTCAGCGGCGCGAGAATCGCCGTCATCAGCAGCAGCGAGAGCAAGAGACGAAGCTGCCGCCCGAATTTCTCCGCAGGCAGGACGCCCTCTGCGAGCGTCAGTGCAAGTGCCGCGCAGCAAGCTGCCAGCACAGTTTCACGGAATGTGTCCATTGCGGTTCCTCCTATCCCTTCCCGAGCAGCATCAGCATCACTGCGCTCGATATGATCAGCATGACGGCGAAGCAGACAAGCATTGCAAACGCCGCTGCCAGCACAGACTGTGTATGCCTGAAAAGTGCCGCCAGAGATGCCGTCCCCGCAAGATCGGCAGCGGCAGCCGCCAGCGCATAGACCGCACGGTAGACCGTCAGCGAGAGAAGCGGCGGCAGCGTGAGATAGAGGATCGAGAGCATCCCGAACGCGCCGACGCCGTTTCGCAGCAGCACGATGCTTCCCTGCACGGTGCCGTAGGCATCCGAGACAGCCCCGCCGACCACCGGGATCATGCCGGAAATCAGCAGGCGGGCTGTCTTTGCGCCGAGTGTGTCGGCAGCCGAGGCGACAATGCCGCGGATCGAGAGCAGCGCCGAGAAAAGCGCCATCACCGAGCCGAGCACCCATGTGATGCCTTTGCGCATTGCCGTGACAAAGCCGCCGAGCCGCAGCGACGGATTCACCGCATCGACGATGCCGAGCCCTGCCGCCAGCTGTAAGAGGGGATAGAGCACCGCCGCCGTGAGCTGCATGATGCCCTCTGTGAGAAAAAGCACGAGCACCTGATAGGATGCACTCCCCGCGACTGCTCCGCCCGCCGCAATGAACGCCGAGAACACCGGTACAAAGCTCAGCATAAAGAGTCTGCCGTCCCTGAGCGCCGATGCCGTCCGCGTGAGACAGGCACAGAGCGGCTCTGCGGCTCCGCCCGCACAGATCAGCACGCAGAGCATGTCCGTGAGCCGCCGCATGCCGCCCGATGCCGCAGCGTCGGTCATGCTGCCGAGCACCGCGGAGAGGAGCGTCAGCGTGAGGAGTGCGCCGCAGAGCTGCAAGGGCTTTGCAGCTTCCGCTTTCAGCGTGTCCGTGACTGTGTGCAGAAAGCCGCCGGGCGTCACATGCAGCACGGTTTCCGGTGCGTCCGGCGAGACGCCCTCTGCTGAGAGCTGCTCCCGCACCGACTCCGGCAGATCGAATTCTGAGGGATCAGCGGCATCATAGAGCGACGCCAGCGCATCATTTTCCGCACGGCAGGGGAGCTCCCACGCGAGCACGCAGAGCAGCGACACACAGATCACACAGAGCACGCGGATTATCCGCCGATACATGTCATCACCTCCGTCAGCAGCCGCAGCAGCGGGTCTATGAGCGGGATGCAGAGCAGCAGAAGCGCCGCTTTCCCCGCGAGCATCACGGCAGACCCGAGCGCGGAATGTCCCGCGTCTTTGCAGAGATCCGCCGCGAGCTGCGTCACGCAGCAGATACCTGCCGCTTTCGCAAGCAGCGCAGTATGCGTTTCGCTGAGCCCGCTCCGCAGCATCAGTGCGTCGATCTGATTGAGCACCGGCAGCAGCATCCGCACGGAAAGCGCCGTCACCAGTGTGCCGCCGAGGAGCGTCAGCAGCAGTGCCTGCTCCGCTGCATAGCGCTCCAAAAGCTTTGCGAGCAGCACCGCCGTCACCGTCAGCCCTGCGATCTGCATTGCCGTCACCACAGTCCGAACACCGATTTCACGGTGTCAAAGAGATCGGAGATCTCATTGATGATGAGCATGAGCACGACGATCAGCCCGGCGAGGGTCGTGAGCATCGCCTGCTCCTCGCGTTCGGCGCGCTTCAGCACGAGATTGAGCACCGCCACGATGATGCCGATGCCTGCCACCTTGAAGATCAGGTCAATGTCCATACTGCATCCTCTTTACCGAAATGTTACAGCAGCAAAATCACAAGAAAGATGCTGCCCAGCACGCCCATGCTCCGGCAGAGCGTGCCCTTTTGCTTTGCTGCGGGTTCCGCTTCCGCCGAAAGCGCCGCGAGCTGCTCCGCACAGAGGGAGAGCGCCGCGACCTGTCCCTCAAGCGCAGTGCTGCCGAGCGTCTGCCCGACAGTCTCCATGACGGCACGCTCGGGCTCTGTGAGGGTATTGTCCCGCGAGAGGGCTTCCGCCCAGCATGCGGGGAAGCAGTCTGCATGCCGGGCGGCATCCTGCAAAAAGCGGAGCGGCTGAAACTGCGGCATCGCGGCGGTTTCGCGCAGCAGCTCGGAGACAAGCGGGAGCGTGCTGCGGAGCGCGGTGATCATCGCGGAGACAAGCGCCCGCAGCAGACGGATCCGCCGCACCTCCGCGGCATACCGTTCCGCACGCAGGCAGCCGAGGGCAGTGCCCGCCGCAAGGAGCAGCATTCCGCCGAGCAGCTTCCCGCTCATACGCAGACCGGCGCGAGTGCTTCCGCCGCAAGAACCTGTCCGCACTGTGCGCCGCTCCCGAGCAGTACCGCGTGTGAAAATGCCCCTGCTTCGATCAGCCGCCGGATCTGCGGCCTGCGGCGCAGCGCGGGGACGCTCTCTGCATGAGCAGAGGCGATCAGCCGCACGCCGGTGTGCAGCGAATGCAGCAGCGCGTCGGTCTCTGCGGCGCCGCCGAGCTCATCGCAGATCAGTATTTGCGGCGACATGACGCGCACGGCGACTGCAATGCCCTCTGCCTTCGGATAGCCGTCGAATACATCGGTCTGTGCGCCGAGATCAAACTGCGGCACACCGTTCTGCACGGCGGCGATCTCGCCCCGCTCGTCCATCACGGAGACCCGCTTTGCAGCACCGAAAAGCCGTGCAAGGTCGCGCAGAACGGTCGTTTTGCCGGATGCCGGTGCCCCGCAGATGAGGATGCCGCCGGGGAGATCGCGGCACATGCGGAAGACCGGCTCCGCGCAGCCTGTGCGTGCCGAGGCGATGCGGAGATTGATGCCGCTCAGCGCCCGCACGGTCTCGACCGTGCCGCCCTGCATGACTGCCGTGCCGCAGAGACCCGCACGGCAGCCGCCTGCCGCCGTCACATAGCCCTGCCGGATCGCATGCTGACAGGCATGAAGGGAATGTGCGCAGAGATTTTGCAGCGTCTGGTCGAGGAGCTGCCGCGTGACCGGCACGCCCGATGCGGGCTCTGCGGCAAGCGCACCCTCTGCTGTGACAACGCGCTCTGCGCCGCCGCGTGTGACATGCATCGCCCTGCCGATGCGCAGCCGGATCTCGGTGATCTCATTCTGCTCGGCAGGTTTCAGGCGCGAGAGGGGCGCCTGTAAGGGCGCGGGGAGCAGCGGCAGCACCGCACCGAAGCTGGACTGTGAACTCATGTGTATCCCGCCTTTCGTTGTTTCATCCTATGCGGCAGCGGGACAAGATATGACGGCAGCGGAATTGACAAACGCGTGCAGATATGCTATACTTTAATATGTGACAAATCAGACCGCGGCGGAGGTGTTCAGCATGTATCCGATTCACGCGAAATCATTGCTTTCCGCAGAAAACGGCATGAATCTTTACCGCGGCTGCACGCACGGCTGCATCTACTGCGACAGCCGCAGCGCATGCTATCGCTTTGAGCGGGATTTTACGGACATCGGCGTCAAGGAAAATGCCCCGGAGCTGCTTGAACAGGCGCTCCGCAGAAAACGCAGGAAGTGCATGAT
>JAEEXH010000134.1 GCA_016291435.1 Oscillospiraceae bacterium | reverse complement strand
GGATGAGCCGCTTTCCAATCTGGACGCGAAGCAGCGTGTGACGATGCGTTCTGAAATCTCGCAGATCCACCGGGAGACCGGCGCCACGACGATTTATGTCACGCATGACCAGACCGAGGCCATGACGATGGCAGACCGCATTGTTGTGATGCGGAACGGCTATATCCAGCAGGTCGGCACACCGTATGACCTGTATTTCAACCCGGTCAATCTGTTTGTTGCGGGCTTTATCGGGGAGCCGCCGATGAATTTCATCGAAGCGCGCATCACCGGCGGCTGCATCGTGCTGCCGGAGAATCTCATTGATCTCAGGCTTTCCGTTGACGCGGAGGTTCTGGAGCAGTATGAGGGGCAGGAGGTTGTCTTCGGCTTCCGCCCGGAGGCAGTGCGCCTCAAGGAGCAAGACGATGTGAGCGCGGCTTACAGAATGCAGTGCGAGGTCGAGCTGGTCGAGCTGCTCGGCGACAATACGAATATTTACGCCGATCTTTCCGGCGTCAAGACGATCGTCAAGGTGGATCCGCATGTTTCGCCGGAGATCGGCGGGCAGTTTGAATTCTATATTCCGCACAGCAGCATTTATCTGTTTGACAAGCAGACGACAAGACGCATCAAAACAAGAGTGAGCTGAGGTTTCATTATGAAAAACTTGAACAGAGCCAATTTCCCGGCGGCACCGAGACCGATCCGCATTCTGCAATTCGGCGCGGGCAATTTTATGCGTGCATTTGTGGACTGGATCGTGCAGGATCTCAACAAAGCGGGCGTCATGAATGCAGGCGCCGTTGTGGTGCAGCCGACGCCGAGCGGCAGGGCAAAGGAGCTTGCGGCGCAGGACGGTCTGTATACGGTCTGCCTTGAGGGCATCGAAAACGGGGAGCGCGTGCAAAAGCGTGAAATCATCGACGTGCTTCAGGATTTTGTCGTGCCCTATACGGAATATGAAAAGTTCCTTTCCTACGCAAAAAGTGCGGAGCTTCAGGTCGTGGTCTCCAACACGACGGAAGCGGGCATTGCGCTTGACGAGACCGACACCGATTTTTCGGTCTGCCCGAAAAGCTACCCGGGCAAGCTGCTTGCGTTTCTGCATGCGCGATACGAATATTTCGGCGGCGCGCCCGACAAGGGTCTTGCGATCATTCCCTGCGAGCTGATTGATTATAACGGAACCGAGCTGAAGCGCATTCTGACGGAGCTGGCGAAACTGAGCGGCATGAGCGATGCGTTCATCGAATGGCTCACAACCGCAAACCATTTCACCAACACGCTGGTGGACCGCATCGTGCCCGGCTATCCGCGTGAGACGGCGCCGGCAATCTGCGAGGAGACCGGCTATCAGGATCAGAACATTGTCAAGGGCGAGATCTTCCATCTCTGGGTGATCGAGAAGGAGCCGTTCGTCTATGAGCGGTTTCCGGCAGACAAATCCGGGCTGAATGTGATCTTCGCCGATGACATTACACCGTATAAGCAGCGCAAGGTCAAGATCCTGAACGGCGCGCATACGGCAATGGTGCCGGTCGCGTATCTCTGCGGCATCGACACCGTGCGCGAGGCGATGACCGACACTGAGATCGGCGCGTTCATCCGCGGACTGATCAACAGCGAGATCAAGCCGACGGTCAGGCTCCCGAAGGCAGAGCTGGACCGCTTTGCGGGCGATGTGATCGAGCGGTTCCTGAATCCCTATATGCGGCATGAGCTCATGTCGATCGCACTGAATTCAACCACGAAATTCAGAACGCGCCTTCTGCCGACCTATAACGATTACCGCAGGAAAAACGGGCGCTCTCCGCGGCATATCCTGTTTGCGCTCGCCTCGATGATCGTGTTTTTCCGCGGCAGACGCGGCGAGGAGGAGATCCGTCTGGCAGATGATGCGGCGTATCTGGAGTTCTGGCGCAGTCTCTGGGAGCTGACGGATTTCTGCGCAATCGCTGAGAAAGCACTCTCTGCCGCGGAGCTCTGGGGACAGGATCTCAGGGATGATGACAACACCTGCGTGGTCGCGGGCTATATCGAGCATATCGTCCATGACGGCGAGCGTGCGGCGCTGCGCGATTTTCTCGGTGAATGACATGGCACAGAAAACGATTGTGATTTCGCCGTGCGATTCCGTTGCCGTGGCGCTGTGTGCGCTGCAAAAAGGGGAATCGGCAGAGGGCGTGACGCTTTGCGAGGATATCGCAAAGGGGCATAAATTTGCGCTCCGCCCGATCAGAGCGGGAGAGCAGATCATCAAGTACGGCGCCGTGATCGGGCATGCGACCGAAGACATCGCGGCGGGCAGCCATGTGCACAGCCACAATATGGCGACCTGTCTCAGCGGTACGCTCGAATATACCTATCACCCGAAGGAGATCCCGCAGCTCCCGCAGCCGGACACACGCACTGTGCAGGTCTATGAACGGAAAAGCGGGGAGGTCGGCATCCGGAATGAGCTCTGGGTCATCCCGACGGTCGGCTGTGTGAATGCGCAGGCAAGAGCCATTGCAGACGCTTTCAACCGCAGTCATCCCGCGCCCGAAGGCATTGACGGCTGTTTTGCGTTCACGCATCCCTACGGCTGCTCGCAGATCGGTGAGGATCACGCACGCACCCGCATGATTTTGCAGCGGATGGTAAAGCATCCGAACTGCGGCGGCGTGCTGGTGCTGGGGCTTGGCTGCGAAAACAACCGCATGGATGTTTTCCGGGAAACGCTCGGCGATTATGACGAAAGCCGCACCGCATTCCTGATTGCACAGGAGGCGGAGGATGAGGTCGCCGAGGGAGCTGCGGTGCTCGAAGCGCTCTATGAGAAAGCACGGCATGACCGCCGTGTGCCGCGGGACATTTCCTGCCTGAAGATCGGCCTGAAATGCGGCGGCTCTGACGGGCTGTCCGGCATCACGGCAAATCCGCTCGTCGGCAGATTTTCCGATTACATGACGGCAGCGGGCGGCACGACCGTTCTGACAGAGGTGCCGGAGATGTTCGGTGCGGAGCAGCTTCTGATGGACCGCGCAGCAGACGAAACGGTCTTCCGGAAGATCGTGCGGCTCATCAACGGCTTCAAGGAATATTATCAGCGGCACGATCAGCCGGTCTATGAAAATCCTTCTCCCGGAAACAAGGCGGGCGGCATCACGACGCTGGAGGACAAATCGCTCGGCTGCACGCAGAAATCCGGCAGCGGCAAGGTCTGCGATGTGCTGTTTGACGGCGATGCCCTGCAAACGAGCGGGCTGAATCTGCTGAACGGTCCGGGCAATGACATGGTCGCCGTGACCAATCTTGCGAGCGCCGGGTGTCATATGGTGCTCTTTACAACGGGCAGGGGCACGCCGTTCGGCGGCTTTGTCCCGACGCTCAAGATCTCGACCAATTCGGAGCTTGCGGCAAGGAAGCCGAACTGGATCGACTTTGATGCAGGCAGCATCGCAGCGGGCGAACCGTTTGCGCAGAGGCTCAGCGCGCTGATTGATCTGGTCGCTGAGACTGCAAGCGGGCGGCAGACTGTCAATGAGCGGTACAATTCCCGCGATATTGCGATTTTCAAAACAGGCGTGACACTGTGAGAGGAGATATTATGAAGGAATTTATGACGCAGGATTTTGTCCTGGATAATGAAACGGCGAAGACGCTCTATGAGAAATACGCAAAGGACATGCCGATCTTTGATTATCACTGCCACCTGAGCGTGGAGGATATCTACGCGGACAGACGCTTTGTTTCGATCACGGAGTGCTGGCTCGGCGGCGACCACTACAAGTGGCGCCTGATGCGCGAGATGGGCGTGGACGAAAGCTACATCACCGGCAACAAGAGCCGGCAGGAAAAATACATGAAGTACGCAGAGGTTATCCCGTATGCGATCGGCAACCCGATCTATCACTGGACGCATCTGGAGCTGAGCCGCTATTTCGGCATTGAGGAGACGCTCTGCCCCGAATCCGCCGAGCGCATTTTTGAGCAGTGCAACGAACGGCTCAAGACCCTGACTGCGCGGAAGCTGATCGTCATGAGCAATGTGAAGACGCTGTTCACAACGGATGATCCGACCGATGATCTGCATTATCATAAGCTGCTGGCAGAGGACAAATCCTTTCCTGTGGATGTCCGCCCGGCATTCAGACCCGATATGGCGGTCAACATCGAGCGGCCGACCTTCGGGCGCTATATCGAAAAGCTCGCATCTGTTGCCGGCATGGAGATCAACGGCATCGACAGCCTGTGCGAAGCGCTCACAAAACGCATTGAATATTTTGACAGCGTCGGCTGCGTCTGCTCCGATCACGCACTGGATGTGGTCATGTTCCTGCCCGCCGACAGGGAGACCGTTGACGGGATCCTGCGGAAGGCGCTGAACGGCGGAATTCTGACCCGCGAGGAGATCGAGCAGTACAAGGG
>JAEEXH010000051.1 GCA_016291435.1 Oscillospiraceae bacterium | reverse complement strand
GCCTCCCAGTCCAGCCAGATATCCGTCGGACCGTAATGCGGATACGGATACATCGTGTCGATCTCAGCGGGAAGCTGCGGGAAATACTTGGCAGTCGGCGGATACTCCGCTTCGTTGCGCGGGAGTTCCACACCGTTTGCATAGCAGACTGTATATCTTGCGCTGAACTGCATCGTTTTCCCGGTCGCCAGCTTATCGTGATACAGGCGGATCTCACCGCCGCTTTGGGACATATTCCCGCCGAACACCTCGATCTCAGGCTGCGCGAAGTCCGGCTGCTCGGTGACGGCAAAGGAGTAGCTGCCGTTGGTGATATGGGCCGCACCGTTGCTGTAATATACGGTATATTCCTCATTTGCATTGCAGAATCGGATCGGCTGAATATACTGCGCCTGCAGGCTGACCGCGTAGGTATATTCCGTTGTCACACCGTGCTCCCGCCAGGCGTCACCGACTGCATAGCCGTCTGCTGTCAGATCGGGCATCGTGTACCAGCTCAGCGCAGCGACGCCCTGCTTTCCCTGATAATATCCGCCAAGCTGCGTGCTGCTGTCTCCGGGGTGTAATTCAACTGTATAGAGGCGGTCTCCGCAGCGGAAAAACTGCTGCAAATTGTAGAAGACCCGGGCACTCGCCTTGCTCTCCTGAAATTCTGCATCGGTGTGGAAGACAATCAGATCATATACAGGATCTGACACATTATCGTACTTTGTATTCGGCTCATTGAGGTGCGTGAAATAGAAGTCTCTGCCGTACATGAACCAGCGTCTGTACTGCATATCAGGATACATATAGTCATTTTTGTCCGCCGGAACATCGCGGAGCACAAATCCCGGATTGCTGCTGTCATAGCGGTAATCAAGGCATGCCAGCTTGCCGTCCGTATTGATATACCAGACACAGCCGTCGGAAAAATCAAAGTTCAGATCAAAGATCGTATAGGGCTGTCTGTCGCTTGCGGTGATGCTGTCAGACGCATCATCCGAAGCCGCAGCCGTATCCGCAAACATTCTTGTGACGGTGCCGGTCTCGCTGTCTGCCGCAAAAATCGTGTTCTGCCCTGCGATGTCACCAATCACATAAGTGATGCGGTCATTGACAGCATGCACACTGTCTGCACGGAAGCCCTTGACATAGACACCCTCGCTCGGCTCGGCAGCCGCATAATCCGCGAGCTTTGTCTCAGCCTTGCCGTCCAGCTTCCAGAGCGCCTGATCGTGCTCGATATAGAGCGATGTGCCGTCGCTGAACAGATTGCCGCCCGGCTGAACCGGGGCTTCTTTGAGCGGAACGGTCTGCTCTGCGATCATATCGACCCGGACATTGCTGTCAAAGCCCTCCGGCATATCACAGTAAAGATAGTTCGCATTGCCGGTACGCCGGAAATAAAAGCGCGTGTCATCATGCAGCACAAGATTTTCAAGATAGCTGCTTGCTGCGCCGACAGGCTTCAGCTCTCCCTTGCCGCCGAAGATGTTGTCGCCGGGAATGCTGTCATTGCGGATGACCTCGGAGCTCTCTGCGCCGCTTGTCTCCGCGGACGGGAGCGATTCGCCGGATTCGCCAGGGCGCACATGATCCTTCGGGAACGCCTCGCGGAGCACCATGCCGACTGCGAACACCGTCACTGCGGCAATGGCTGTCAGCGCAAGGATTGCGCGCTTCGTCATGAAGAACGGCGTGCTGCTGTCAATGCTTGTATCGCGCACAGGCTGCCGGCTGACCTTGCCCTCTGCGCTGCCGGTCATCGTGATCGGTTCGGTCTCTGCGGCGATCTCCGGCGCCTGCTCATCTGCAACTGCGCGGGTCACCGCTTCTTCGATATAGGTCTCGGAAATGCCGTCGATCATGTGCTTGACATCGGATTTCTTCATAGCAATTCCTCCTTTTCAAGATATTGTCTCAGCTTTTGCTTTGTGCGCGTCAGCGTCATTTTGACCTTACCCTGACTGCAATCCATGCGCGCTGCGATCTCAGAGATCTCCAGCGCCGCCCAGTACCGCAGGACAAAGATCGTCCGCTGATCGGCAGAGAGTGACCCGAGAAAGCGGTTCAGTGCATCGCGCAGCGCAAGGCTGTCTGCGACCTGCTCCTCGGTATCATGCTTTGCGGCAAGCGATTCTGCCAGCTCATCCAGCGCGAGCGGGAGCTGCCCGCTGCCGCGCCGCATCGCAGAATGCTTTTCCCGCAGATTATAGGCGAGATTGCGCACTGTTTTCAGCAGATAGGCGCCGAGATTCTGCGGCTTTGCTGGCGGAATCGCGTTCCACATCCGCAGCAGTGCATCATTCATGCACTCCTCTGCATCCTCGCGGCTCTCGGTGATCTGCATTGCGGCACTCATGCACAGCTTTTTGTAGTGCTTTTCTGTCTCACGAATGGCTTTGTCATTCCGCTGCTCGTAAAGCAGCAGGAGCGCTTCGTCCGTTTTTGTCATGTGCGCTCACCTCCCTCTGCAAATATAGACAGGATCCTGTTTTGAAAAGTCACAGAATTG
This sequence comes from Oscillospiraceae bacterium, assembly GCA_016291435.1. Lineage (GTDB taxonomy): Bacteria > Bacillota > Clostridia > Oscillospirales > Ruminococcaceae > Firm-04. Next base: position 19,733 of record JAEEXH010000051.1, on the reverse strand, counting down.
CTGTCAACATTATATCATAATTTACTTTGTCAATCAAGATACACTATATTATATTAAAAATTCCTGAACCGGCGCAAAATCCCTTGACAGCAGGGCAAAATCATGCTATAATGCAAGAGCCTGCACATGTTGCAGAAAAATGTGTAAATTCAAGGAGGCAATTCTCATGAGCGATATCGAAAAGAACACAGAAGAAACCGAATTTGACGATGACAAGGTCATCCTCGAGGACGAGGAAGGCAATGTGCTGGAATTCCAGTTCCTCGAGCTGGTGATGGTCGATGATGTCCCCTATGCCGTGCTGATGCCTGTGGACGATCCTGACGGCGAGCTCGGCGTCGTGATCGTGGAGGTTGTCGATCTCGGCAAGGACAGCGAACATTACGACGCTGTCACCGATGATGCTCTGAATGAGCGCATTTTCGAGCAGTTCCGCAAGGAGTTCGCTGATAAGTACGACTTCGAGGACTGATCCGCACAGGATTCTGACAGAGAAAGGGGGCTGCGCGTGAAGAAGCTGCCGACCCTGCGGGACCTCTGGGTACTCCTCGGCCATCTGACAAAAAAGTTCAATAAGGATCACCTCTCCGCATATTCTGCGCAGGCGACCTTCTATCTGATGCTCGCAGTGTTCCCGTTTACAATGCTCATCTGCCTTGCAAGCCGTCTGCTCCCGCTCAAGGAGGAGACGCTCCTGCGGCTTGTGCGCATTCTCGTGCCGGGCAGTTATCAGGAGCTCGGCGTCACGCTTGTCGATGAATACTACAACGAAAACATCAATTCTCTCCCTGCAAAGATCATCATGATCATTTTCCTGATCTGGACGGCTTCCCGTCTGATTCAGGCGCTGATCAACGGCTTCAATATGGCATACGGTATCAAGGAAACGCGCAGTCAGGCGGTCATCCGTCTGATTGGCTGCGGATATACCGTCGCACTCTGCGTTCTGCTGATTGTGCTGATCATCATGTATGCGCTCGGAAGCAAGCTGATGGCGTACATCATCTCCTTTCTGCCGACCTCCGCACTTCTGGATCTGATCCTGAATATCTCGCGGAATCTGGCGGCACCCTTGCTGCTCCTGCTGATATTCTGGCTCTCCTATGTGATCCTCCCCAGCCGGAAAACACGCATCCGCGACGAATTCCCCGGCGCACTCCTCACGGCGGTCGTCTGGAGATTCATCATCTTCCTCTACTCGCCCGTGCTCCAGCGCTCGCTCGAGCGGTATTCGTATGTATACGGCACACTGGCAGGTCTGGTGCTGATCCTGATCTGGCTCTATTTCTGTGTCTACATCTGGTTTGTCGGCGCAGAGCTCAACTGGTACTTAAAGGCAAAACGCGAGGGCAGAGCGCCGAAGGAGCTCCGTCTCTTCGCCAAGCGACGCCAGGCGATGGAAGCTGCGGCTGAATCCGTGCAGAAACCTGCTGAGCAGAGCCCCACATCTCCCGAATAACACACAGCGCTCCTTTGAAAACAGGGGGCGCTTTTGTTACGCTTTCAGCATAAAATGCGTCTATATTATTAGAAACCGAAAAAACTGTGTGAGGATTCTGTTCCGCCATCCGAAAATATATACAGATTTCCCATTTCCAGGCGAATCCAGGCGAAATCCGGCGCTCAAAAAACTTGACAAATGTGCGGCGTTATGGTATACTGATATGATGCATGTACTATGCATTCATACGAAAGGATGTGTATCATATGGACCTGACAGAGCTGTTTTCCCAGTATCCCTATCTGCGGGAGGGCATTACGGCGATTGTTGTGATATTTGTTGATATTTGTGCGCTGACCATTCTCATTGCGGCCGGCAGAGAGCGCCGGACCGGCGACAGACGATGGGCAAAGGAAGGGCGCGGCCTCATGCTGATGTGCGGGAATGAGGTCTACCCGCTCGGTGCGGCGGAGCTGCTCATCGGGCGGCATCCGTCGGCAGATATTCACTTCTACGACGACGAGATCTCGCGCTTTCATGCACTGCTGACGCTCCAGAACGGCAAATGGCAGATCGAGGACGCAGGCGCCTCCAACGGCGTCATTGTCAACGGCACACGCATCACAAAGCCGCATACACTGAAACGCAATGACGTCATCCGGATCGGCAAGCGTGAGCTGACGGTCGTCAAGGGCAGCGGAAAGGTCGTGTCCTGATGGCTGAGAATACAACAAAATCGCTTTCGCATCCGTTCCTCATGCTGCTCATTCTCATTGCACACGCTGCAATGATGCTGCTTGTGCTGCTTACATTCGGGCTGAAAGCAGAGGTGCTCCGGCTTGCATGCTTTGTGCTGGCATTTGATTTCATCGGCTCGATTGTGCTCCAGATCGTGCACAGAGAGGCGTGCACGGTAGACAGCGTGCTGCTGCTGGTCATCGGGATGAGCACGATCTATCAGTCATGCTTCGGTGAGCTGGAATTTGCACTCAGACACTATCTTTTCGGCATCGGTGCATTCCTGATCTGCCAGCTTTCCTATCTGCTGGTGCGCAATCCCTACCGCGCAGAGAAGCTCAAGCCGCTCTGGTATATCCTGTTCTTCGGACTGGTCGGCGCAATCTTCTTCCTGACCGGCGAGCGCGGCATCTGGATTGACCTCGGATTCATTACGATTCAGCCCTCGGAATTTGTCAAGCCGGTGTTTGTACTGATCGCTGCAAGTTCGATCCGCACACAGCTTCACAAACGGGAACTCTTCGGGCTGCATTTCGTCCCCGATAACCTCATGCTGATTTTCTGCACCGCAGTGATTGCAGGCTTGCAGTGGTGGTGCCGTGACCTCGGCTCCCTGCCGACCTTTGTTGCTGTGGCGGGCTGCGGGCTGCTGCTCCGTTTCCGCTATCTGCGCGAAAAAATGTCTGTGCGCCTGATCATTTTCCTCGGTGCATGTGCTGTCGCTGCGGCAATCGCGGCATGGACACTTGCGCCTGCCTATGTGCAGGAACGTCTCCACAGTGATATCTGGTCAGATATGTCCGGCACGGGTTATCAGCAGGTCAAGGCACTGACCGCAATTGCGGAGGGCGGCTGGTTCGGCAAGGGAGCGGGCAATGGCTCGCTTGTGCATGTTGCAGCCTCGCGCACGGATATTGTTTTTGCGACAATCAGCGAAGAATGGGGGCTTTTCACCGCTCTGATGACGGTCATCCTCGTGCTGTTTCTCCCTGCGGCGATCCTGACGGTTCCCCCGCGCAGCTATTATCACTCCGGACTTGCGCTCGGTGTAGCAGCGGTGTTCATGGTGCAGATGACGCTCAATATCTTCGGCTCCTGCAATCTCATCCCGTTCACCGGCGTCACCATTCCGTTTATCTCGCAGGGCGGCAGCTCTATGCTGTCCAGCGGCATACTCGCCGGATTCCTCAAGGCTGCACAGGCGCCTGTGCTCACCTCGCCCTGCGCGGAAAGGAGGGGCTGATATGGCAGCGAAAACACAGCAGAAGCCGCAGGAACCGATGAATCCGCAGCTTGATGTCACCGCACCGCGCAGCATGCGCAGAGCCGGTCACGGCACAACACTGCTGATCATCGCCTTCCTCGCAGCGCTCATATATCTTGCGTATGTCCTCGTCACGCAGTCGCCGGATTACATCGCAAAGGCAGGCGCTGCCACCTACGGCAAGGTCTATGACCGGCACGGCGATGTGCTCTTTGACGGCTCCAAGCCGCTCAGCAGCTACCCAGCCGGGCAGTTTGCGGATGTGGGCAATCTGATCGGCGACACCAGCGGGCAGATGTCCAATACACTGATTGCAAAGCACCGCAGTGAGCTCGCGAATTACAGCTTCCTCTACGGCGGCGGCAATCAGAATGTCTCGCTGCACACTACCCTTGACCACAAGGCGACCCGCGCAGTCTATGACGCACTCGGCAGCATGGACGGCACCGTTGTCGCATACAACTGGAAATCGGGCGATCTGCTTGTCTGCATGAGCAAGCCCTGCGTGGATATTGCGCTTGGATATGACAAGATCGAAGAAATGCCGAAGGGCAGCCTGCTCTGCAAGGCATTCTCTCCGACCGTTCCCGGCTCCACGCAGAAGGTCTCGACACTGCTTGCGGCATATCAGTACTGCGGCATCGACGCGACAAACGGCATGATCTTTGACTGCAAGGGCTCATGGGTCAACGCGAGCGGGCAGAAGATCAACTGCCACAACCGCAGCGGTCACGGCACGCAGACCCTCCAGCAGGGATTTGAAAACAGCTGCAATCCGTTCTTCGCGCAGCTTGTGCAGTCAGAAAAACTGCCGCTCACTGCGATCATCGAGGGTTACACAAAAATGGGCTACCGCGTGAACGGTGCGGAGCAGCCCGGCTTCTCACTGGACGGCATCCAGATCCCGCCTGCCTCCACAACCCTCACTGCCGACACGGATTTCAATACGCAGTGGGGGTGCATCGGACAGGGTGAAACGCTTGTGACGCCCTATCAGCTCATGCTCTTTCAGGGCGCGGTCGCAAGCGGTACCGGAAAGGCTGTGCTCCCCTATCTGCTCTCTGCACGCACGGATGTGGACGGCACGGTCACGAGTCTCGGCGCTGTCCGCTATACCGATGAGATGTTCACCCCGGAATCGGCTAAAGCTGTGCAGGAAGTCATGATCAAGAATGCAGAGAATCACTATTATGTATCACTGCCCGATTTCAACTGCGGCGTCAAGAGCGGCACTGCACAGGTCAATGAGGACGGCAGAGAATACGAAAACTCCCTGCTCGCAGGATTCTGTCTCGATGAGAGCTGCCCTGTTGCATTCTGTATTGTGATCGAGGATCATGTGAAGTCGCACATCACCTCTGCGCAGCTTGCAAAAGTGCTGCTGCACGCGCTCTCAGACACATAAACAAACGATGGTAAGGTGATCGAATGAAAATCGCTTCCGGCATCCGTATGCTTGCACCTGCCGGTGCTGTCCTGCTCTTTTTCGGCACAATGATCAGTATTCTCGTCTGTGCCCGAAACGAAGCGGAAACACGCTCTGAGCCGGATCGCGGTGCAGCAGAACCGGATTCTTCGGTGAGCGACAGCCGCTCTGATATGGTCGAAGAAACCGATACATCTGTTCATAAATACGAAGAAATCCCGCTCAGAAAGCTCCGTGTCAACGGACTCAGTCCGCAGGTTGAGACAACACTTGACTATGTGGACGCTTTTTACAGCGAATGGGAGGAGTGCCGCTATATTTTTCTCCCCGCCACTGCCGACCGGAAGCATCTTATCATCAGCTATGAGACAGAGGACAGCGCACGCGGTCTTGCGGTATCCCTCGGGGACACAGTCATTCACTCCGGTGCTGAGACCGATCTGCTCTCCTCCGCAGACAGCTTCACGCTGAAAATCGGCGAACGGGAATACGGCGAACTGCGTGTGATGCAGTCTGATCTCGGGTGCATCTTCCTCAGCACACAGCACGGCGGTCTTGATTTCATCGACGCGGCAAAATCCCGGAAAGATGAAGGCACCGCACTGATGCTCGGCGCAGACGGCAGCATCGTTTATAACGGCGAACTCGACAGCATCACAAGTCACGGCAATTCCTCCTGGGATTACAGCCCGCGCAAGCATCCCTATAACATCAAACTCGAATCCAAAGCAGATCTCTACGGCATGGGCAAGGCAAAAAAATGGGTGCTGCTCAGCAATTTTCTCGATTTCTCGCAGCTTCGCAACAAGATCGCATTTGAAGCTGCGCGGGAAGCCGGCATTGAATATGTGCCTGACTACACCTTTGTTGACCTTTTTGCAGACGGTTCCTACCGCGGAACCTATCAGCTCACAGAACGAATTGATATTCAGAAGAACCGTGTCAATATCACCGACCTTGAGGAAAAAACCGAAGATCTGAATGAGAAAGACCTCGGGGAATATGATCATATCGCGGAAGGCGCAAAGGTCGATGAGTATTTAGAAAACAGCTGCAAGTATTATGATATTCCGAACAATCCTGCGGATATTACCGGCGGGTATCTCATGCAGTTTCAGATTTTCAACCGCTACCCCACCGATACCGAAAGCGGATTTGTCACATCACGCGGACAGGCAGTCGATATCAAATCGCCGAAATACGCCTCCAAAGCACAGGTCACCTATCTGCGCGATCTCATGCAGGATCTCGAGGATGCGATCTACTCCGACGACGGCTACAACAGCAAGGGAAAGCATTACTCCGATTATATTGACATGGATTCCCTGCTGCTCTGCTATCTCGTCGAGGAGATCACGAATGACGCGGACGGCACCTTCGCGAGCTTCTGCTTCTATAAGGATTCCGACACAAACGGCGACGGCAAGATCCACTGCGCACCTGTCTGGGATTTTGACCTCTCGCTCGGAAATTTCTCGCGGAGAATCGAAAACAGCAAGGGCGTCATCAGCAGCACTTTTTCAACAGATCAGCTTTATACCGCACGCTTACCGATCAACGGCTGGGACAATGAGATCGGTGACGGCAAGGGCAGCGAGAACCCGAACACAGCCGGAATCAGCTGGATCGGCATGCTCTATGAGCGGGAGGAGACGGTTCAGCGCGCTGCGGAACTCTATTACACGCGGTTTGACAAATATCTGAAAACGCTCACAGAGAGCAGCGACAATTCGGAAGCACGCATCACCGCGTGGAGCAAAGAGCTGTCTGCGTCCGCTGCGATGAACAATGCCAAGACACATATGTACGGCGGACGCGAATACCGCGGGCTCGGTCCCGAGCATGACGGCGAAAACAGCGCGGAGACAGCGGAATATGTCCGGGATTTTCTCGCAAGACGCAGAGAAGGTCTGCGGAAGATCTGGGCGGAGCCCTTTACAGAAGCAAAGAAGCAGGCGCTTCAGATGCGGTTCGATGCGCTGGATCTGAACCGATACGATGCGGAAGGACAGCAAGCCCTCAAGGATATTATGGAAACTGCATATGCGGCATTCAGCACCGCAGACGGCGCGGACACGGCTGCTGCGATCTATGACAGCGCGGTGCTTGCACTCTCCGAGCTGCCGATGGCGCTCATGTACGGCGATTTCAACTGTGACGGTCTTGTTGATGTGAAGGACGCACAGGCTGCGCTCATCTATTACGGCGAAACAATCGTCGGCCGGACAGTTCCGCTGAATGCGACCCAGCGCCGCAACGGCGATGTTGACGGAAACGGGATCATAGACGCGCTGGATGCAATGTGTATCCTGAAATACAGCGGCAATGCCATGAACGGGATCCCCTACCGTTTCCCGATCGAAGACAACTGACAGAAAGCGTGTACCGGATGCGTCCGGCACACGCTTTTTCTGCGTCTGTCACATATCCCGGAGCTCTGCACGCGGGATTTCCTTATCAAGAATATTGATCGGGAGATCGCCCGGCTCCTGCAAATCGGATGCGGTTTTGCCGTGCAGTGCATTGCGCATAATCTGCTCCTGCGGAAGCGGCTGTTTGGCAGCTTCCGTCTTTGTGCGGCGTGCTTTGCCTTTGTCCTTCATACATATCACCTCATTCACAGCATACCCGTCGGAGTGCAGATTATACGTTGAACTTTCACGATTTACCCGGATAAAATCCGCGCAGTTTTTGTATATGTCACCAGAATCTCGTCAAATTCTTGACAATCTGCGCTCCGATGAGTATAATACTAATATCAGTTGCCGGGTATCCGGCGGAAAGGTGTGCCATTATGAAACATTCTATCCTGTCTTTCGCGCTTCGACTTACGGTCTTGGGTTAACCCATAGGCCTTATTCGTTGTGCTCTGAAATACAGGAATTCATGATTGGTTCCCGGGTTCATGCAAATCAACGGTGTGAGGTCTATGACTTCACACCGTTTTTTTGCGATTATATCAATGGAGGTTCGCTATGAAAATCTGTTTTTCCACACTGGGCTGTCCTGACTTTGAATGGAGTGACGTATATTCAATGGCAAAGGATCTCGGCTTTGACGGCATTGAGATCCGCTCCTACGGTCTCCCCGCAGACCCCTTCCGCAGCAAGCCGTTCAGCGCGGCGCAGCTCCCGAAAACGCTCGCAAAGCTGCATGCACTCCGCCTGGAGATTCCCTGCATCAGCTCGAACTGCTGCCTGAATGAGAAGGAAAACGAGGAGCAGAACCGCAAGGAGCTCCGTGCATGTATGGAGCTTGCACAGTCGCTCGGCGCACCGTATATCCGTGTGCTCGGCGACCGCTACGGCGAAGTCACCGGCGTTGTGGATGACGACTATGTCGCAGAGATGCTCACCTCCCTCGCAGAAGACGCAAAGGCGCATGACATCACGCTGCTCGTCGAGACAAACGGTGTTTACAGCAACACCAAGCGTCTGGCCGCGCTGCTCGACCGCGTCGGCGATATCCATGTCGCAGCACTCTGGGATATGCACCACCCGTACCGTTACAGCGGCGAGACCCCGGAGACAACGGTCGCAAACCTCGGCAACTACATCAAGTATGTCCAGACCAAGGACAGCTCCATGAAAGACGGCGTGCTGCGCTATGAGATGATGGGACAGGGCGATCTGCCGCTCGATGATATGATGGCTGCTCTCAAAGGCATGGGCTACACCGGATTTGTCTGCCTGGAGTGGGTCAAGCGCTGGATGCCGCAGCTCTCTGACGCTGCCGTGGTTTTCCCGCAGTTTGCGGATTATATGTCGAAGTACCGCACCAAGTATAAGCATGAGCCGCAGTACAGCAGAAGAGGCATCGGTCAGTATCCCTGGCCGAAGGAGAGACTGCTCAACTACACCTTCCCCGATGTGCTTGACCGCATCTGCGAGCAGTTCCCGAATCAGTATGCGTTCCGCTACACCGAGCTCGACTACACCCGCACCTATCCGCAGTTCCGCGATGATGTGGACACCTTTGCGCGTGCGCTGATCGCAATGGGCGTCAGTGCAGGCGATAAGGTCGCAATCTGGGCAACGAATGTGCCGGCATGGTATATCACCTTCTGGGCAACCACGAAAATCGGCGCAGTGCTCGTTACCTTCAATACCGGCAACAAGATCCACGAGACCGAGTATGTGCTGAAGCAGTCCGATACACACACGCTTGTCATGATCGACAGCTACAAGGGCACCGACTACAACGAGATCATGCGCACACTGGTGCCTGAGCTCGCGACCTCTGAGCCCGGCAAGCTGGAATCCGAGAAGTTCCCGTTCCTCAAAAATGTCATCACCATCGAAAGCAAGCAGCCCGGCTGCTGGACCTGGGATGAAGCGGTTGCCCGCCACACAGAAGTGCCGCTCACCGAGGTCGAGCGCCGCAGACGCAACATCAAGAAGGACGATGTCGCGAACATGCAGTACACCTCCGGCACGACCGGCTTCCCGAAGGGCGTTATGCTCACGCACTACAATGTCATCAACAACGGCAAGGCGATCGGCGACTGCATGGATCTCTCGACCGAAGACCGCATGATGATCCAGGTGCCGATGTTCCACTGCTTCGGCATGGTGCTCGCGATGACCGCTTCCGTCACACACGGCGTAACCATGTCTCCGATCACTGCATTCTCCCCGCGCAAGGGTCTGCACTGCATCAATCAGGAGAAGATCACCTGCTTCCACGGCGTCCCGACTATGTTCATCGCAATGCTCGGTCATGAAAACTTCCCGCAGACCGATTTCTCTCACATGCGCACCGGTATCATGGCGGGCTCTCCCTGCCCGATCAAGACGATGCAGGAAGTCATCGAGAAGATGCACATGCCTGAAATCTGCATCACCTACGGTCAGACCGAGGCTTCTCCTGCAACGACCATGAGCAAGACGACCGATTCCATCGAAGACCGTGTGAACACCGTCGGCGGTCCGATCTTCGGCGTCGAGTGCAAGATCGTCGATCCCGAGACCGGCGAGGAAGTGCCGGACGGCGTGGACGGCGAATTCTGCGCACGCGGCTACAACATCATGAAGGGCTACTACAAGATGCCCGAGGCGACCGCTGCTGTTATCGACGAGGACGGCTGGCTGCACTCCGGCGACCTCGCCCGCAGACTGCCTGAGAACGGCTATTTCAAGATCACCGGCAGAATCAAGGATATGATCATCCGCGGCGGCGAGAACCTCTATCCGAAGGAGATCGAGGACTTCCTGTATACCCATCCGGCTGTCCGCGATGTGCAGGTCATCGGCGTGCCGGATAAGCAGTACGGCGAGGAGGCAATGGCATGCGTCATCCTCAATGACGGCATGACCGCAACCGAGGAAGAGCTCAAGGAATATGTCCGCTCCCACATGGATAAGACAAAGGTGCCGCGCTATGTGCGTTTTGTCGATGCTTTCCCGATGAATGCAGCCGGCAAGATTCTCAAATACAAGATGCGCGAGGAGGCTGTCGATTACCTCAATCTGCATGAGGCGAACAGCATCGTCACTGCATAAGAAGACCAAATCAAAGCGCGGCTGGGAGTAATTCTCAGCCGCGTTCTCAATATCTTGCGAAAATGCTTGACAAAGCTGTCAAAATATGCTATACTACATCTGGGCACACGGTGTGCTGAGACGGTGACTCCCCGCCGGAGCACCGATCGACGCAAAATTTCACCCGTGTTCCTGCTCGGCAATGTCCGTGCTTGTACTGTATCCCGCAAACCGGGAACATTAACAGGAGGAGGCATTTCTTATGTCAAACACAAACAGTAAGTTCAACACAAAGGCTCTGGTCGGAATGGGTATTCTGACCGCAATCGTCGTCGTGCTCCAGTTCATCGGAGCATTCATCAAGTTCGGCCCGTTCAGCATCACGCTGGTGCTCGCGCCGATCATCATCGGTGCAGCGCTCTACGGCTGGAAGGCAGGCGCATGGCTCGGCTGCGTTTTCGGTATCGTTGTGCTCCTGAGCGGTGATGCGGCTGCATTCATGACAGTCAACGCGCCCGGCACCGTGATCCTCTGCATTCTGAAGGGCACGCTCGCCGGTGCTGCCGCAGGTCTTGTCTACAAGGCGCTGGAGAAGGTCAATCCCTGGGTCGCTGTCATCGCGGCTGCAATCATCTGCCCGGTCGTCAATACCGGCGTGTTCCTGCTCGGCTGCCTCGTGTTCTTCCTCGACACTGTCAAGGAATGGGGCGCAGGTGCCGGCTATGAGAATGTCGGTGCATACTTCCTCTTCGGCTTCGTCGGTCTGAACTTTGTCGTTGAGCTCGCGATCAACCTCGTGCTCAGCACTGCAATCGTTCGTATTCTCAGCATTGTTCGGAAGTCCCCGGCAAACGCATAATTACGGAAAGGAACCGTATCTATGATCCTTACGGTTGATATCGGCAATTCCAATATCGTCATCGGCTGTGTCGAGCATCACAAGGTGCAGTTCGTGGAACGGATGCATTCCGACCGCAGCAAGACTGATCTCGAATATGTGATCGGCTGCAAGATGGTGCTCGACCTGCATCAAATCGCCATCGACACGCTTGACGGCGCGATCATTTCTTCGGTTGTGCCGCAGCTCACCGATCTGCTGAGCCGTGCCATTGAGAAGCTGACCGGCATCGTTCCGATGGTCGTCGGGCCCGGCATGAAGACCGGCATCAAGCATCTCCCGAACGGCGTCGGCGCTGACCTCGTCGTCGGAGCAGTCGCGGTACTGCATGATTACAGCGCGCCCGCGATCATCATTGATATGGGCACAGCCACCACAATCACTGTGCTCGACAAGGACGGCAATTTCATCGGCGGCGTGATCTATCCGGGTGTTGCCAGCGCGCTGACTTCTCTGGTCGCATCCACGGCACTGCTGCCCGATATTACCCTCAAAGCGCCTCCCAGAGTCATCAACATGAACACGATCGACTGCATGCAGAGCGGTGTTGTTTACAGCAATGCCGGTGCGATTGATGCGTTCATCGAACGGATGACGGAGGAGCTCGGATATCCTGCAACGGCGATTGCATGCGGCGGGCTTGCACCGTTGATCGTTCCCCAGTGCAGACATGAAATCATCATTGACGATGAGCTCCTGCTCAAGGGACTGGATATTCTCTTTGAGAAGAACAAAAAGAAATCAGACTGAAAAAACGGACTGTTCCGATCGGGACAGTCCGTTTCGTTTCTGTGGTTCAGTCTTCCCAGACAGGCTCTCTGCCGGCGTTCTTCTCGCCGAAATAGCGCAGGATCGCCATTGTATCCTTCACATCCGGGATGCCGTTGTGATTCATGTCACAGGCGGCGAGCTTGCCGGGTGTCAGCTCCTCATAGGGGTTGCCGATCATCGCATTGCCGGATTCAATCAGCGTCTTTGTGGCATCCACCGCAGTGATGGCACCGTCGCCGTCGAAGTCGCCGCGCAGACGGTCGTAATAATCAAACGAGACCGTCTGGCACAGCTCTCTGAGTCCCTCTGTCGTATCCTCCGATTTCAGTTCGCCGGTATGTTTGCCGCTCTCCTCAGTGTCGGCGATTGCGGTCTCAGAAACTGTCATTTCATAGGTTGTGTAGGAGTATCGGACATCTGCGTTCTCATCCGGGTCTGCAATCTCAAAATCCTGCTTAAAGGTCTGCTTCATGGAACCGTCCTTCAAAAGCCGCGCAGTCATCTGAACCGTATAACTGCCGGGCTCCAGCTCGACCCGCCATGCGCTCCCCTGCTTCGCATCAGCAAAATTGTAGGTGCAGTAAAGCAGATTCTCGCGCTCCGGAGAATGCTGATAGACCTCCATCATAATCGGCGCAGTATCGCTCACAAACGACACATCGAGCTGTCCTGCAATCGGGCGGTCCGGTTCATAAATCGGTGTGATCTTCTCCGGCTCGGCGGTATCGGCGACCGCCCCTAACGGCATCTGCAATGCGGCAAGCAGCACACCTGCCGCAGCAATCAATCCGCGAAATTTCATTCTGTTTCCTCCTCAGTTCCGGGTCTTTGGGTCACTGACCGGCATAGACCCAGATCTCCTCAATCGTATCTCCGTTCATGCGGTACTCAATCGTGCCGTCCGTTGTCGGATAGATATAATCGTTCTCAAACGAAGACGCGCCGTGTGCTGCGGTAATGTCACTTGCCTTCATGCCGACCTCAATGCCGCTGCGGGTCTTGACGCCGGGGCCGGTCAGGTCGATCTCGTGGATCGTTTCCTTACCGTTCTCAAAATAGGTGACGATCTTCATATTAGAATAAGTATAGGTGCGATCCTCGCCCTCACCGAGACAGCTCGGTGCCTTCTCAAGCGAATAGCTCGTGTTCGCGGTGATATACGCGGTGCAGTCGCCGCCCAGACGGATTTCGTCGAACAGGCACTTCTGCTGCACGGGCTGGGTCTCAGTCTTTGCGGCAGAGGATGCGGGCGCCTGTGTATCCGCAGAGGATGCCGCAGTGCTCTGTGCCTCGGACGCCGCAGAAGCAGTCGTGGTCTCCTGTGCAGCGGCGGTGGTCTCGGCAGCCGAATCCGTGGTCTCGCCTGCCGCATCGCCCTCGCCGGAGGTGGTGGTCTCCGCAGCGGAGGTCGTGGTCTCCGTGCCGGCGGTGGTATCCGCGGTGGTTTCGGTGGTATCGGATGCAGAGGTAGTGGTCTCAGCAGTCAGGCTGCTGCTCTCAGTCTTGTCGCCGCAGCCTGTGAGCATGCAGATGCTCAGCAGTGCCGCAGCAGCGATCATGTACTTTTTCATATTGAATCCTTCCTTTTCATGAGCTGTATTTCGTGTAGGTCTCCGTCACATAGGCGCCGCGTCTGTCATAGACAACATCAATATAGCCGTAGACGGTGTAGGTGCCGCGCTTGATGATGTCATCCCATGTGATGGCGCCGCGGTTGTTGTAGGTCGGGTCGTAATTCCACCATGTACCGTCAGACAGCACCTGTACCCAGTAGTGATCGCCGGTGCTGTGCGTTGCGTGAACCATGCGGGTTGTGAGACCCATGCGGTTGAAGTAGAAGTCCAGCGTTGCCGCAAGATAATAGCAGACGCCGCGGCGGTTCTTGAGCAGATAGGTAACCAGTGTCGGCCAGCCGGTTGCCTTGATCTGCGCATAGGTCTTGGTCGTTTCCATGTTGTAGTAGCGGTAACGGGTCACAAAGGACTTGTAAACAGCCAGCGGGGTCGTGCCGAAGGATGCGATCTCCTTATCCGCAGTGATCGCATTCTCATTGCGGGCAACACCGTTCGCGTCAATCGTGAAGCCGTCAACCGTGGTCGAAACAGCGAGCACGCCGTCTGTGCCGAGATAGTACATCGCATTGCCGATGGTGTGCCAGCCTGTCAGCACCTCACCCTCAACAGTGCAGCAGTAGCGCTTGCCGTCAGGTGCAGTATACCAGCCGGTCACGCGCTTGCCGCTCTCCGGGAAGATCATCATTTTCCCGTTGAATGCACGCATCGCATTGCGGAGCGTGCCGTCAGTGCCGAAGGTGTATGCAGTGCCGTCCACCGTCTGCGAACCGGTAACAGGATAGCCTGCGGGAGCGCAGTAATACGCATAGCCCTCTGCGGAGAGATACCAGCCGCTCACAGGCAAGCCCGCTGCATCAAACAGCATCAGCTTGCCGTCCACTGTCACAGCGCCGGTCGCAAGCCTGCCGTCCGCGAGGAAGAAAACTTTCTGCGCATCAACAGTCTGCCAGCCGGTCAGAAGTGCACCGCTCTCAGAAGCATAATAGCTGCCGGTGTCAAGGCGGATCCAGCCCGTCTGCATAATGCCGGAAGCGTCGAAATAATAGGTGCTGTCACCGATCTTCTGCATGCCGGTGAGCTTGCCCTTTTGGGCATCCAGATATGCGGTGCCGGTTTCATCCTTGATCCATCCGGTGACAAAGCTGCCTGTCTTCGGATCAAAATACCGCGTCACACCGTCAGAAGCGGTCTGCCAGCCGGTCTGCACGACGCTGCCCTCGCTAAGGATCAGGAGATTGCCGTCCTCAGCCTTGACTTCACCGGATACAGCACCGATCACGCCGAAGCGGTCTGCATAGACCCAGACGCCGTCTGCAAGAAGCAGTCCCTTTTGCAGCACGCCGTTCGCATCGAAGTAATACTGTTTTCCGTTGAGCGTCTGCAAGCCGGTCAGTCTGCCTTTTTCGGCATCGCTGTAATACTCCTGACCTTCCTCGCTGATCCAGCCTTTCACGATTTTGCCGTCTTCACTGTCATAGCGGCGTGTGATGCCGTCCGAGCCGGTCTGCCAGCCGCCGAGCATCGCGCCGTCCTCTGCAAAGAAATACGGGACTCCGTCGATCTCTGTCTCGCCGCTTGCGAGCTTGCCGCTCTCGCCGCCGTAATACCATTTGTCCTCAAAGGAGAACAGCCCCTTTTGCAGGACACCGTAGCTGTCGAAGATATAGGAATTGTCATCGAGCTTGAACGCACCCGTCTGCTTGCCGTTCTCCTGCGTGATGTAATAATCTTCATCGCGCCATTCGAGCCAGCCGAGTGCAGCGGCGCCGTCCTGACTGTAATAATAGCGCTTGCCCCCGACTGTCTGCCAGCCTGTGCGCAGCGCACCCTCTTCTGTAAAGAGATACGGCATGCCGTCGATCTCCTGCTCGCCTGTCGCTGCGGTTCCGTCCGCAAGGTGATACCCGAGCCTGCCGTCTTCGCGGGTATACCAGTTCGTTTCCCCGGGCGGGTTCGGTTCATCGTCTGCATATGCCGTGACCGCAGGTGCAGCAGAAAGCATCAGAAGCAGCATCGCTGCCGTGATCCACTTTCGTTTCATGATTCCATCTCCTTTAATATAGTAAGTAACGCATACATCGTGATTATAGCACAGATTACCCTTTTTGTCAATCGGCGAAATGTAAACAAACATACGCAGAAACGTATTTTGGCAGAGTCCATAAATATAGACAGAAAAGCGCAATGAAACGCAACATTCCGTCCCCTGCGGGATTCTCTATTCGTCAGAATCAATGCGGTATTCCGTTTTTTGATGACAGTTGACGGTCAGATTTCCCTGTGCTATAATGAAGCTATATCATAGAAAAGGAGTATCCGCCATGAAAATCAGAGGAAAGATCTGCTGTGCTGTGCTCGCTGCCGCCCTGTTCTCAGGCACCGCAATCCCGTGCAATGCTGCTGCAAAAGCGGTCGGAACAGGGAAATATATCGCCCTCACCTTCGATGACGGTCCCAATACCACCACTACGAATGACGTGCTCGATCTGCTGGAGAAATATGACGCAAAGGCGTCCTTTTTCCTGATTGGCGACAATATCACTGAAGACAGCGCCAAATCCGTAAAGCGCGCCTTTGACATGGGCTGCGAGATCTGCAATCACTCCAAAACGCATTCCAATATGGGCTCAATGGCGGCTGACAGGATAAAGGAAGAGATCGCGTATGTAGACGAATGGGTCGAACAGATCACCGGGCAGAAAACGACCTTCTTCCGCCCGCCGTTCATCGACGTCAGCCAGTCGATGTATGACGCGATTGACCTGCCGTTCATCTGCGGCATTGACTGCCAGGATTACATGGAAAATGTCACGGCGGAGGAACGCGCAGACTATATCCTGAACGGCGCAAAGGACGGCACGATTGTTCTGCTGCACGATGCCGCCGGAAACAGCAAGACTGTGGAAGCGCTGAAAATCGCGATGCCGAAGCTGAAAGCTGAGGGCTACGAATTTGTCACGCTGAGCGAGCTGTTCAGATTACAGGGCGAAACGCCGAAAGATTACCTGCTCTACACCTATGTCACGAAGTATCCCTGCACAGATTATGTATTGAAGGAAAACCTCTTCAAAGGCGAAGTCACGGGCACGCAGTCCGATGCCGTCTGGCAGACTGCCGTGCAGCTTGACTTGCAGACGATTGCAGATCTCGGTGAGTCCTGGGCAATCGAGATCCGGTGCACCGGTATGTATTCTCCTGTGATCAACTTGCAGAAATGGTCGGGCGAAGCGATCTGGCGCTCTGTGGAGCCTTCCTATTACAACGGTGAAACCGCCTGCTTTCTCGCCTCGGACGTACAGGCGGCCCTCGACGAGCTCGGTGTGCAGCTCACGGATCTTGACCGCATCGGCATCGCGCCGTACAGCGGCTCCCTCACAATGACACAGGCGGATCTGCTTGAAAAGGCGGAGATCATCATAGATGACCCCATCAGCGGCGATGTGAACGGCGACCGGACGCTCGGTCTTGCGGATGCAGTGGCACTCGCAAAATACCTGTGCTGCGATGAGAACGCCGATGTGCGCATCTGGGAGAACGGCGACCTTGACGGCAACGGCAGACTGAACGCCGCCGATCTCACGCTGCTGAAACGCATGCTTTTCCAATAATGACAGGCACCTGCTCCATAAGGGAAGCAGGTGCTTTTTTCTGCGACCCCCCTTGTATTTCGGCATAATCTGTGTTATAATGCAGGTATCAAATCCCTATGATCGGAGAACACATATGAAACAGACACTTGACTGGCAGAAATATCTGGATACGGCAGCGCAGGCAGTCGCCGAGGGCATTGTCATGCTCTGCAATGAAAAAGAAGCACTTCCGCTCCCGGACGGCGAACCTGTCGCGCTGTTCGGACGCACACAGCTGCATTACTATAAAAGCGGCACAGGCTCGGGCGGCATGGTCAATGTCGCGAAGGTGACGGGCATCCTTGAGGGGCTCGAGGAGGCAGGCGTGACTGTCTATGCGCCGCTGCTTGAGACCTACCGCAAATGGGATGACGCACATCCCTATGATCTCGGCAGCGGATGGGGCGCTGAACCGTGGTCGCAGGAGGAAATGCCGCTCAGTGATGCTGCCGCTGCGGACGCTGCGGCACAATGCTCCCGTGCAGTCTGCGTCATCGGGCGTACTGCCGGTGAGGAACAGGATAACCGTCTGGCGCCCGGCTCTTATCTGCTGACGGACACGGAAACTGCCATGCTCCGTACAGTGCGCAGACACTTCAAAAAGATGATTGTGCTGCTCAATGTCAGCAATCTCATCGACATGCAGTGGATGGATGACATCAAGCCGGATGCTGTGCTCTATGTCTGGCAGGGCGGCATGACCGGCGGCACCGGCACTGCGGCAGTCCTGACGGGCGCTCAGTCGCCGAGCGGAAAGCTGCCTGATACGATCGCTTACAGCATCGCGGATTACCCGTCGCACTCGAATTTCGGCGACCGCGAGAACAACACCTACGCCGAGGATATCTATGTCGGCTACCGCTATTTCGAGACCTTCGCGCAGGATCGCGTGCGTTATCCCTTCGGCTTCGGCATGAGCTACACAACATTTGACATTGCGGCAAAGGCTGATGGCAGCCGCATCACTGCTGCTGTGACGAACACCGGCAAATATGCCGGGAAGGAAGTTGTGCAGATCTACTGTGAAGCGCCGCAGGGAACGCTCGGCAAGCCCTTCCGTGAGCTGATCGCCTATCGGAAAACTGCCGTTTTGCAGCCGGGCGAATCGGGAACCCTCACGCTGGATGTCACACTTCCCGCGCACTATGACGAAAAATCGTCTGCATGGGTGCGCGAGGCGGGCGAATACAGGCTCTATGCCGGCAGCGATGTACGCCGTGCAGCCTGTGTCGGAAGTGTGACACTGAAAGAGACTGAGCTTGTGCAGCAGTGCAGACAGGCAATGGCGCCCGTGACAGCATTTCAGCGGATGAAGCCGCAGATTACCGATCAGGGTGCCGCAGTTGCATGGGAAGAAGCGCCGCTGCTCTCCTATGACGAAGCAGAGCGCCGCTGTGCTGCACTCCCCGAGGCATGGGAAACACAGGCAGAGACAAAAATCCTGCTCACGGATGTTTACGCCGGAAACGGAACGCTCCGCGATTTTGTCGGGCAGCTCAGCGACACGGAGCTTGCGCAGCTCATGCGCGGCGAGGGAATGGGCTCCCCGCGTGTCACTGCCGGAACTGCATCGGCATTCGGCGGCGTAACGGATGCGCTCACTGCTTACGGGATCCCCGCTGCCTGCTGCTCTGACGGTCCCTCCGGCATGCGGCTTGACTGCGGCACAAAGGCATTCAGTCTGCCGAACGGCACGATGCTCGCAGCCTGCTTCAACACCGATCTGCTGACGGAACTCTTCACACTCGTCGGCGCAGAGATGGCTGCAAATAAGGTCGATTGCCTGTTGGGTCCCGGCATGAACATTCACCGTCACCCGCTGAACGGGCGCAATTTTGAGTATTTCTCCGAAGACCCGTATCTCACGGGCATGAGCGCTGCCGCAGAGCTGAAAGGGCTCCATGCGGCAGGCGTCACGGGCGTCATCAAGCACTGCTGCGGCAACAATCAGGAGACAAACCGCCATTTCCTCAACGATACCGTTTCTGAGCGTGCGCTCCGCGAGATCTATCTGCGCGGTTTCCAGTATGCAGCCGAAGCGGGTGCAGATGCGATCATGACGACCTACGGCGCCGTCAACGGTCTCTGGACTGCCGGAAACTATGATCTCTGCACGGAAATCCTGCGGAATGAATACGGCTTCCGCGGTATCATCATGACCGACTGGTGGGCAAATATCAACTCGCGCGGCTGCGCACCCGACCGCAATCATTTCGCGGAAATGGTGCGTGCTCAGAATGACCTTCACATGGTCTGCGCAGACTGCGAAACACATGAGGACGACATTCTCAGCGAGCTGCATGCCGGTACACTGACACGCGGCGAGCTCCAGCGCAATGCCATGAATATCTGCGGATTCCTGCTGCGCACGAATGCCATGAAGCGGCTTGCAGGCGAGGATACAGCCGTCGAAATCGTGAACCGCCCGGCAGAGGAAACAGATGACGGCGCACCGGTCGTCTTCTATGAGATGGAGGAGGAGCTCACCGTCGATCTGCACGATATTGACACT
>JAEEXH010000050.1 GCA_016291435.1 Oscillospiraceae bacterium | reverse complement strand
CTGCTTCTGGGGAATCGGCGCTGCCGCAAGCCCGTATATCATGAGCTACTTCCTGCACAGAGGCGGCGACTGGCAGGGCGGCTATCACGCGGTTGCGGTGATCCAGTTTGCGCTGACGGCAATGCTGTTTCTCTCACTGCCGCTCTGGCGCAGACATCCGGGTGCGGCAGCGGATACGGGGGCTTCGCTGCATATCCCGCTGCTTACGCTGCTGCGGACGCCCGGTGTGCCGCAGTCGCTGGTGACATTTTTCATTTACTGCGCGGCGGAGAGCACGATCGGGCTCTGGGCCGGCAGCTATCTTGTGCATGAGCGCGGCGCTGCGCCGGATACAGCGGCGCGGTTTGCGTCTTTTTTCTTCATCGGCATGACGCTCGGGCGGCTTCTCGGCGGGTTTCTCGCAGAGCGCGTTTCCGGGCGCGGCATGATCCGCCTGGGGCTTTGCGGGATGGGGCTGGGGCTTTCTTCTCTGATGTTTCCGCTGCCGTATCCGGCGGCACTCTGCGGCATGCTCCTGACCGGGCTGGGCTGTGCACCGCTCTATCCCGCGCTGATTCGTGAGACCGCACTGCGGTACGGCGCAGAACGTGTACAGTCGCTGATCGGGATGCAGATGGCGAGTGCCTATCTCGGCACGACACTGATGCCCTCCTGCTTCGGTCTGCTCTCGGGAACCTGCGGGATGCGGCTTCTGCCCTTCTGGCTGTTCGGTTTCCTGCTGCTGATCGCCGTGCTGACTTCATTTGTGTTTCGGCGCACAGAATAAAAACACCGGGCACTGATCCTTTGCCGATCTGTGCCCGGTATTGCATTATCTGCCGTATTTCTCGTTGAGGGTTTCCCAGGAGGTTTCAAGCCCGATGCTGCGGTCGCCGAAATAACGGAGAATGTTCATCGCGTCAAAGACGTCGATATCGCCGTCTTCGTCAACATCCAGCAGGATCTTCTGCATGTCATTGAGCGGGGAGGCAAGTCCGATGCGCGTATCGCCGTATGCATGCAGCGCGAGCAACGCGTCGGTTGCTTCGACCTTTTCATTTGAGTTGCCGTCGCCGCGGATGCCGAAGCGGAGATGAACCGTGACTCTGTGCTCTGAAAAGTAATTCTGCACAGCGCTGTTGCTGCCGTGATAGGTGATGCCGATGTCTGCGAAATCGGCAGTGCTGCCCACTGCCATCGGCGTGCCGCTCAGGAAGCAGTCAGCGGTAATATCGACCTGCTTCTGTCTGCCGTCCTCGTTGACCATCGCAATGATCGTAAAGTCGTTCATATCGAATTTCTTTTCATCCGTCAGATAGACAGCCAGTTTCGGTGTGGCAATGACGCCGGAGCAGCTGTCCGCCGGCTTTTCCGCGAATGCGATCTGGACAGTGCGGTTTGCGCGGATGTTGTCGATCGTATAGCTTGTGACGCTGCCGACAGGAACGCCGTCCACGAGCACGGCTGAGATGAGATAGCCGCTGTCCGGCGTGACGGTGAGGGTGACGGAGCCGCCCTCATTGACGAGCACCTTGCCGTTCGGCGTGCAGCTTCCACCCTTGCCGCAGCTGATTTCCACCGTATACTGCGGGAGGCTGAGCTTTGCGATCGTGCGTGACTCTGTCTCGCCGCAGTTTGCGCAGGTGCGCTGCTCAAGACCTTCTTCGTAGGGCGTTGCGGCGGAAACGACCTTCCATTCCGACCAGCTGTGACCGACCGCGGGCGTTTCAGCGTATTCCTTTTCGCCGCAAACCGTGCAGATGCGGACATTTCTGCCGTTCTCTGTGCAGGTTGCTGCAATGTCAACCGTCCAGCTTCCGAACTGATGTCCCGTTGCCGGGATTGTCTGATACTCTGTTTCACCGCAGACCGTGCATGTGCGGATCTGTCTGCCGTCGGAGATGCAGCCCGGTTCGGTATCCACGCGCCAGTCGGACCAGACATGGTCGCTATCGCCGTGCTGGGGCTTGAGCTGACGGAAAGAGACGAATATCTGATGATCAGCGTTCAGGTTTCTGAAGCGGTAGCTGCTGACCGCGCCGACGGATGCACCGTTGACGATGACATCGGCGATTTCATACCCTTCGTCTGCGCTGATCGTCAGGCTGACATCTGTGCCTGCGAGCTGACGGATGCTGCCGGAGGGGGTGATGCTGCCGCCGACGCCTGCGGATGCGCTGACCGTATATCCTGTGAGCGCCGGAATCGTGCGGGATTCCTTTTCGCCGCAGACCGCGCAGGTGCGCTCCTCACTGCCCTCCTGATCGAGGGCTGCGGGCGTCACGGTCTTCCATTCAGACCAGCGGTGACCGGTTGCGGGAATGATCTGCGTTTCGGTTTCGCCGCAGTTTGCGCAGGTGCGGACGCTGCTGCCGTTTTCGGTGCAGGTCGCTGCCTTGTCCGTTTTCCACTCAGACCAGCTGTGACCGGTTGCAGAGAGTGTTTCGGTTTCCTTCTCGCCGCAGTTTGTGCAGGTGCGGCTGCGGGCGCCGTCTTTGGTACAGGTCGGCGCAGGGTCGATTGTCCATTCCGACCAGCTGTGACCGGTCGCGGGTAGCACGCGGGATTCTGTTTCGCCGCAGCTGCTGCATTTCCGCGACTCAGCGCCGTCCTCGGTACAGGTTGCGGGCTTGGAGACGCTCCAGTCAGACCAGCTGTGGCCGGATGCGTAAACAGTCTCGGTCTCGATTTCGCCGCAGTTTGCGCATTTCCGGGAAATAGTACCGTTCTCGGTGCAGGTTGCTTCCTTGTCGGTCTTCCATTCAGACCAGTTGTGCGAGCCTGCGGGGATAACCTCGGTTTCCTTTTCGCCGCAGTTTGCGCAGGTACGGGAGCGGGAGCCTGCCTCTGTGCAGGTCGCCGCCTTGTCAATCTTCCATTCAGACCAGTTGTGCGAGCCTGCGGGGATGACCTCGGTTTCCTTTTCGCCGCAGTTTGCGCAGGTACGGGAGCGGGAGCCTGCTTCTGTGCAGGTCGCCGCTTTGTCGATGATCCAGTCAGACCAGCTGTGGCCTGTCGCGGGGATTGTCTGCACCTCAGCTTCGCCGCAGTTTGCGCAGCTTCTGGTCATGGTGCCGTCCTTTGTGCAGGTTGCTGCCTTTGCGGTGATCCATTCCGACCAGCTGTGACCGGTCGCTGCAACAGTCTGCTCCTCCGTTGTGCCGCAGCCGGAGCATGTGCGCCGGATCAGACCGTCGGTTGTGCAGGTGACTGCCTTTACGGTCACCCAGTCCGACCAGCTGTGCGTGTGCACGGAGCTGCCGTTTGCGACAAAATTGCAGTTTGAGGACTGCGCGAAGAGATCCGCAGCGCCGCCCGCCGTGCCGTGAAGCGTGACATAGGTGACGGGGTCGTCGTAATCGTAGGAGATGAGCCCCTGCTTCAGCGTGACCTCTCTGCACACAATGCCGAATGCATCGGTGCCGATGCTGGTGACGGAATCGGGGATGATGACATCAGAGAAGCAGGAGCGGTTGAACGCATTGCTGCCGATGGTCTTCACATTTCGCCCGAGTGTGACAGAGGTGGCGTTGTTTCCGAAGAACGCCATGCTGCTGATCGTTGTGACCGAATCCGGAATCGTGATCTTCTTGATGCCGATGCAGAGCGAAAAGGCGTTGGATCCGATGGTGTCCAGCGACTCAGAAAGGCGGATATCCGTCAGCACGGAGCAGCCCTGGCAGAATTTATTGCCGATGGATGTGACGGTATCCGACATGGTGACGGAGGTCAGCGCGGGATACTCATAGAAAGAGCTGCTCGGCATACTGGTGATGCCGTTTCCGATCACGACGCTTTTGATCGAGTCGGAATACGAGGACCACGCGGTTTTTGTCACGGCGCCGGAGCCGCTGATTGTGAGCGTGCCGTTCGTGAGATCCCAGTTCGCCGAGGTGCCGCAGCTTCCGCTCTCCGCTGATACAGAGATCGGAGAAAGGGCAAGCGCGGCGGCTGAGACCGCAGTGCAGCAGGCTGTCAGGAAGCTGCCGATTCGTTTGAAGACGGATCTTCTGTTTGACATGATATTAAATTCCCCCTCAATGAAATGCAAATGGTACAACTACTATTTTATCATTTTTGCTTGTACCTGTCAAGTATAGCGAGGCGTTCTTGTGTATTATGACAAGCCGGGCTGCTGTTTTCTGGTAATTGTGACTGCGGGGAGTGATTTATTAGTGTTTATTTCAGGAAGCGGGAACGGCGCTCCCGATATTTGACAAAGGTTCTGTTTCATGCTATAATATAATGATAGTATATCATAATGAGAAAGGTGAATCTTTGCATGCCGCTTTCCTTCCGCAGGCCCCTGATTTCCGACCGCGCTGCCGTAAGCGCTGCGGTCTCGCAGTCGGGCGCCAGAGAGAATGACGCCGCGTTTGCGAATTTATATCTGCTGCGCGAAAAATACGCGATTGAGATTGCTTTGCGGGAGGGGATGCTCTTCCGGCGATACGGCGCAGGCTTTCGTGCCGGCTGCTGGGGCTTTCCGCTCGGCACCGGCGATCTTCGCGCCGCGATGCAGCTGCTCGCAGAGGATGCTGCGGCGCAGTCTTTGCCGCTCCGCCTGACGCTGCTCACAGAGGCGCAGTGCGATACGCTCCGCACGCTGTACCCCGATGCGTTTGTGTTCACGCAGGCAGAGGGCTACACGGAATATCTTTATCGCCGTGAAAATCTTGCCGAGATGAAGGGCAGCAAATATCACGGCAAACGCAACCATATGGCACAGTTCTGGCGCGGATACCCCTCTGCGGAGATCCAGCCGCTCATCGCGGAAAATGCCTGCTATGCCGTTGAGATTGCGGAGCAGTGGCTTGCACACCGCGCTGATCCGGAGGAGCCGTCGCTTCTCTATGAGCTTTCCTGCATCCGGGAGGCAGCCGCGCATTTTGCGGAGCTCGGCATGACAGGGCTCCTGCTTTATGCTGAGGGCAAGCCGATCGGCATGGAGATGCTCTCGGAGATTTCGCCCGGCATCTGGGATGTGCATTTTGAAAAGGTCGTTTACGGCTATCCGCATGCGTGGAGCGTCGTTGTGAATGAAACGGCGAAATGCCTGACGGAAGCAGAATATCTGAACCGCGAGGAGGATCTCGGAGAGAGCGGCATGCGCAGCTCCAAGCAGTCCTATCATCCTGACATTGCGCAGGAAAAATATATCGCGGAATGTGTGAAGCCGGAGGTGTTTTCATGCTGAGTTCGATTTTTACCGGCGCTGTCTGTGCGCAGTGCCGCAACTGCTGCATTTTCGAGGAGCAGAGCGCATGGGAGCTGCCGACCTTCTGCAAGGCGGCGGCTGAGCGGCTCCGTGACCTGCCGCAGTACCGCGTGCAGGAGGAAAACGGCAGATACCGCATTACGCTGCCCTATGATGAGAGCCATGCGGCGCAGCGATGTCCCTTTCTGGATCCCTCGGCGGGCTGCACGCTTCCTGCGGACGAAAAGCCCTTTGCATGCAGCCTCTGGCCGGTGCGGCTGATGCCCGATGCGGACGGAAAGCCCGTTCCTGCGCTCTATCAGGGCTGCCCCGCGATGCCGGAGGAGAAGCTGCCCGCGCTCCGTGCGCTGCTGGACGGCGGTCTCCGCGACCGCATCTATGCAGAGGCGGCGTGTGACCCTTCCATTATTTTACCGTATCATCCGAATTACCGATATATCTGAAAAGGTGATCTTATGCTATTTGATCCGGCGCTCACGGAGACACTCATGCAGCTTGCGCTCTTTTTCTCGCTGCTGCTGATGCCTCTGCTCGGGCTCGGCGTGCATCTGCTCTGCCGTGATGTGCTGGAGCTGCATCTTTCCTTATCGCATTCCAAGCGCGCGATGAAGGAGGCGCGGCGCCGGCATTTTTCGCTCCGTTTTGCAGACGGCTTCCGTCTCGGCTGGCAGCGGGAGCTTGCAGCGGAGGATGACCGCACGGCGCAGCAGCTTCTCACGCTCAACACCGTGCAGCTTATACTCTTTCCGCTGTTTGAGGGCATCTGTATTGCGGCACGCTGGATTGCCGTCTTTGCGTGGATTGCGCCGGTCTGTGTGACGCTGTTTGCGGTTGCGTTACTCTGGCTCTGGATTCGCAAGGCGGCAGTCTCCAAAAAGGCGCCTGAGGAAAAATCCCCGCGCTATGAGAAAAAGGTTCCGGCGGCACATTGGATCTATAAGGGCTATCTGCTTTCCGCGCTCGGCTGTCTCTATGCTAGATGCTGGTTTCCGGCAGGTCTGTTTCTGACAGCGGGTGCAGTGCATCTGCTGATCCTGCGGAGGCGGAAATCCGATCTTTTTTACTGTACTGTGCAGCTCATAGAGCACCGTGCGACAACACCGCATCATCATACAGAGGGCTTCCGCAGATTCGCCGAGCGGGAGGGGCTGCATCTTGCAGTCATTGAGCTTGTGATCGGCGTGCCCTGTCTGCTGATCCCGATTATCACACGGATCTTTGATATTCCGATGACGTAAAGGAGCATATCTATGATTGAACAGAATTTTCCGTATCCTTCCGAGGTGTACCGTTATTTCAGCGAGTTTGCGCAGATTCCGCACGGCTCCGGCAGCACGGACGGCATTCGTCAGTGGGCGCTTGATACCGCAAAGCGCCTGAACCTCCCGGCATATGCGGCTGAAGCCGGAAATGTGATCATCCGAAAGCCGGCGTTCCCGGGATATGAGACACATCCGCGTGTGATTTTTCAGGGGCATCTCGACATGGTCTGTGCGCAGCTTCCCTCCTGCAAAAAGGACATGACAAAAGAGGGAATCGACCTTGTCTGGGACGGCGATTTTCTCCGTGCGGACGGCACAACGCTCGGCGGCGATGACGGCATAGCGATCGCCTATGCCTTTGCGATTCTTGAAAACAACAGCATCCCGCACCCGCCGCTGACGGTCATTCTCACAAGGGACGAGGAAACCGGCATGGACGGTGCCGCAGGGCTTTCGCCCGCATCGCTTGAGGGCAGCTATCTGCTGAATCTCGATTCGGAGGATGAGGGCATCTTCACGGTCGGATGCGCGGGCGGAAAGCGTCTTGATCTCTGCTATCCCGTGACGGCGGCTGCATCACGCGGCACAAAGCTGACGCTCTCGATTTCCGGGCTCATCGGCGGGCACTCCGGCTCTGAGATCCACAAGCCGCTGCTGAATGCCAATGTCACGATGGTGCGGCTGCTCTCTGCGGCAGAAGTGCCGTTTCAGCTTGCAGCGCTCGCAGGCGGCGTGCGCGATAATGTGATTCCGACAGAATGTGAAGCGTCTCTGCTGCTTTCTTCGGGGGTTGCAGATGCATTCTGTGATGCCGTGAACGGTGCACTTTCTGAGATCCGTGCAGCGTATCCGAATGAAACCGGGCTCACGGTGCATATCGACATTGCGGAAAACACCGAAGCACAGGCGCTCTCCGCAGATGCGACCGTAGCGCTTGTTTCTGCGCTCGCCAAGCTCCCGAACGGCGTGCAGAAGATGAACGACACGCTGCATATGCCGGAGACCTCGCTCAATCTCGGCATCTTCCGTCTGGAAGCAGACGGCATGCATGCGGATGCCCTTCTCCGCAGCGGCATCAACCGCGAGAAGGAAGCGCTTGCCGAGCATCTGCGTGCGCTTGCGGAAGCGGCAGGCGGCAGCGCGGCGGAAGCCAGCGATTATCCCGCATGGGAATATGTGCCGGGCACCAATCTGGAAGCCGCTGCCGTCCGCGTATTCACAGAGCAATACGGCAAGCCGCCCGTCATCCAGACGATTCACGCAGGTGTGGAGTGCGGCATTCTCGCGGCGAAGGCGGAGGGGCTGCAATGCCTGTCCGTCGGGCCCGATCTCTTTGATATTCACACGCCGCGTGAGCGCCTTTCGATTTCTTCTGCGGCGCGTGTCTGGGATTTCACATTAAAGCTGCTCGCTGCACTGTAATGAGGAGGAGAGCTGTATGCGGTTTCTGCACACTGCCGATCTGCACATCGGCAAGATGCTGCACGGTCAGAGCCTGCTGCCCGATCAGCGGATCATGCTCGATGAGATCCGCCGGATCGCGGCAGAGGAAGCAGTCGATGCGCTTCTGATCTCAGGCGATGTCTATCAGCGGAACAATCCTTCCGCCGAAGCAATGACCCTGTTCAGCACATTTCTCTCGGAGCTTGCTGCGGCAAAGATCCCGGTGTATATCATCAGCGGCAACCATGATTCTGCTGCGCGTGTTTCCTATCTCTCACAGCTTGCGGAACAGGCGGGGGTTCACATTGCCGGCGCGGAGCCTGCGCAGATTTACAGCTATCCGCTGGAGGATGCATACGGCAGGCTTACAATTCATCTGCTTTCTTACTGCACGCCGCTGACTGTGCGGCAGCGCTTCCCGGAGCAGGCGGCAGAGATCCGCACCTATGAAGATGCGCTCCGCACTGTGCTCGGGGCATTCCCGCCGGAGGGAGCGGGACGGCATGTGCTGCTCTGCCATCAGTTTCTCACCGGCGCTGCGACCTGTGACTCCGAGGAGCTTGCCATCGGCGGGCTTGATAATATTTCTGCGTCGCTCTTTGATGCGTATGATTATGTCGCACTCGGGCATCTTCACGGTGCGCAGCATGTGCAGCGTGAGACCGTCCGCTATGCAGGCTCTCCGCTGCGGTATTCCTTCTCTGAAGTGACACAGAAGAAATCTGTCACGATCATTGAACTGCGCGAAAAGGGCAATACGGAAATCCGTACCGTGCCGATTCCGCAGCCGCACGGTATGCGTGTCCTGACGGGCGGCTTTGCGGAGCTCAATGCGATGGCACCGAGCGATGACTTTATCCGTGTGATCCTGACGGATGAACTCCCGCCGCTGGATGCAGCCCGCACCCTCCGCGGCATCTTCCCGAATCTCCTGTCGTTCAGCATTCAGAACAGCAAGACACGCGAGGAGCGGACGGTCACAGCGGCAGATCGCCCGATGCAGACCGATTTCCTCACGCTGCTGCATGATTTTTATGCGTATCAGAACGGCGGTGCTGTCATGACGGAAGCGCAGGAGCAGCTTGTCCGCGAGCTCACGGATCAGCTGGACAGAGAGGAGGGCGCCGGAAAATGAAACCGCTCAGTCTGACGATGCAGGGCTTCGGTCCCTATGCCGATGCGGTGTCAATCGACTTTGAAGCACTCGGTGCAAGCCGTCTGTTTCTGATCTGCGGCGACACAGGCGCCGGCAAAACAACGATTTTCGATGCAATTTCCTTCGCGCTTTACGGCGAAGCGAGCGGCGGCACGGAGCGGCGTGCATCCAAGAGCTTCCGCTCCGATTATGTCGAACCCGACACGGAAACCTTTGTGGAGCTGACCTTTTCGCACCGCGGGGAGATCTATACCGTGCGCCGCACGCCTGAGTATCAGCGCGCCAAAAAACGCGGAACGGGGCTTGTCACGCAGCCGCGTTCTGTTTCTGTCACAAGAAAAAGCGACGGTGTGATCGTCGATGCACGCGATCAGGCAGATACATTTCTCAAGGAACTGATCGGGCTTGACAGAGATCAGTTTTCGCAGACGGTGATGATCGCGCAGGGCGATTTTCTGAAGATCCTGAATGCGAAATCCTCTGAGCGGAGACCGCTCTTTCAGAAGCTCTTTTCGACGACCCGCATCGCACGCTTTCAGGATCTTCTGAAGGCGGAACACAGCGCATGCGGCAGGCGGCGCGATGAGATCGACCTTGCGATCCGGCAGGCAGCGTCGGAGCTGCTGCTCCCCGAGGATGCGGATGAGCGGGATCTCCTGCTTTCTCTGCGGGAGGCGCCTGAGCAGATCGACCGTGCACTTACGCCGCTCTCTGCGCTTTGTGACCGCTTTGAAAAGCAGCTCTCAGAGCTCAATGCCGCACTGGAAGAACAGCAGGCGGCATATGATGCCGTGATGCAGCAGCAGGTCGAGGCAAAGCAGCAGAATCAGCTGCTCAGCCGCCTGACAGAGCTTCGCCGTCAGCAGGAGGTGCTTGCGGCGCAGACAGATGCCGTGCAGCGGAAACGGCAGGAGCTGGAATCCGCACGCCGTGCCGCAGAGCTCCTGCCGCTGCTGGAACGCCGGAAGCAGCTCTCAGAGCTCCGGGAAAAAGCGGCGGAGTCCGCGGCTGCCGATCTGGCGGCGCTCCCGGAGGCACAGTCAGCGTTTGAACAGGCTGCGGAAACATACAAGACCGCGAAGGCCTCCGAACCGAAGCTGGAAGCGCTCAGTGCCGAGACAGAGACCGCCGGAAACGGCATCCGTCTCATCGCGGACGGCGCAAAGCAGCGGGAACTGCACAGACAGGCTGCCGATCATGCGATGCAGCTTGCGAAGGCGGATCAGAAGGCAGCAGAGGAAGTCGCGGCACTGCGCACAGCGTTCCGTGCGGGTCTTGCCGAGCGGCTTGCGGCAGCGCTCGAGGATGGCATGCCGTGCCCGGTCTGCGGCGCAACCGAGCACCCGCAGAAAGCAGCGCATTCCGCGCAGCAGATCACCGATCAGATGATGGACAGGGCGGAGAAGGATGCCTCCGATGCGCATGCGAAATATGAACGGCAAAAGCAGATCGCCGATGACCGCATGGCACAGGTTCAGGAAACGCTCGATACGCTTGCGCGGCTTTTCCCGGAGGAGATACCCACACAGGAGATTCTGCAAGCCCGTCTGGAAGCGGCACAGCGCGAAGCAGAGCAGATTCGTGCGGCGGTTTCTGCGGCAGATGCAGAACTGCGCCACGCTGAAATCCGGCTGACGGGTCTCCGAAGCCGCTGCGAAACTGCAAAGCAGAATGCAGCAGATGCGGCAGCCCGTGCAGAAGCAGCGGAGACAGCCTATCAGACAGCGCTTGCGGAATCGGTGTTCGCGGATGAAGCACAATTCACCGAAGCAATCCGCACGGCAAGTGTGATTCATGCACTGACAGAACAGGTACATGCGTTTGATACGCAGAAGACGGCGCTCGCAGAGCAGACCGCAGAGCTGCAAAGACAGTGCCGCATTGAGAAGGAGATCTCCCTCGCGGAGCTGGAAACACAGGCAAGAATGCGTGCGGAGCAGCTCTTTTCGCTGCGGAAGGAACGGGACAGCCTCATGCGGTACAGCAGCGTTGACAAAGGCGCCTTTGACCGCATGCAGCCGCTTGCAAAGCAGCGCCGTGCTGTCGGCGAACGCTATGCGGCAGTGCGCGACCTCTATCAGACGGTCGGCGGGCAGCAAAGCGGGCAGGTAAAGCTCAGCTTTGAGGCATATGTGCAGCAGTTTTATTTCAAGCGTGTGATCGCTGCGGCAAATCAGCGGCTTATCATGCTGACAGACGGCATGTTCTCGCTGCGATGCCGTGAGGATGCGCAGTCTCTGCGCGAGCAGGCAGGGCTTGATCTTGAGGTCTTTGACAGCAACACGGGCTGCTGGCGTGCGGTCTCCACGCTCTCGGGCGGCGAGTCGTTTCAGGCGTCGCTTGCACTGGCGCTCGGGCTTTCCGATGTCGTGCAGGCAGAGAGCGGCGGCACAGAGCTCGATGCGATGTTTATTGATGAGGGCTTCGGCTCGCTGGACGATCAGACGCTCTGGCAGGCAATGCGCATGCTTTCACAGCTTGCAGACGGCACGCGGCTCATCGGCGTGATCTCGCATGTCGGGCGTCTGCGCACGGAGATCACCTCGCAGATTCAGGTGAAAAAGACTGCGTCCGGCAGCCGGATCACGTTGCAGGCGTGAGCAGAAATGATATGAAAGGGGAGATCACCAGTGGCGCAGGAACAGGATTATGAACGCTTCGGCGCAGAGGTTTTCGGACCGTTTCTCTACGGCTTTGTGCGCTGGATGAAAGCAGAACTGATTGCCCGCGGCTATGACAAGGTATTCTTTTTCTCCCGCGACGGATATATGATGCAGAAGGCATTTGACCGGATCAATGACACTGCAATCCGATCGGAATATGTATATTTCTCGCGGAAGGCACTGCGTGCGCCGCTGCTGACAGACTGCACAGACTTTGCGGATTCTCTGAAATATCTTGCGCGGGAGCGGTTTATCAGCATCGGAAAGCTGCTGGATTATTACGGCTTCCCGGCGAAAGCGCATGCACAGCTCGCGGCAGCGGCTGACTGCACACCGGAGCTGGAGATTCCGTTTGATGCACTTTCGCAGAATCCTCATGCGCAAATGATCTTCACACAGAACCGTGACAGGATCGCAGCACATGCCGCAGAGCAGGCGGCATTGCTGGAGCGTTATCTGCGTCAAACCGGCATGCAGGGGCGCTTCGCAATCGCGGATGTCGGATGGCACGGCAATATGCAGTATTATCTGGAGCAGTTTTGTAAGCAGCGCGTGATCGCGGCAGAGCCCGGGGGCTTCTATATCGGGATTCTGCCGGTACAGAAGCTGCGCTCCCCTGTGAACGGATACGTTTACAGCCCCGGGAATACAGCAAAACGCAAGCAGATTCTCTCTTTCTTCGGGCTCTTTGAAAAGCTTCTGCAAAGCGCGGAGGGCTCTGCGGCGGGATACGCCGAGGACAGCACGGGGGAGATTGTGCCGCTCTGTGCGCCGTATGAATTTGACACCGAGCGGGACAGTGCAGTGCTTTCTGCGATCAGTGCGCTGCAAAACGGGGCGCTGCGGTTTGTATCATGGGCGGAAAGCTGCCGCTTGCAGGATACGGATGATATGCTGACTGCGCCGCTGATGCGCTTCGGGATGAATCCGACCGTGAAGGATGTGCAGCTTTTTTCCGCATTCTATAACACGGACGGCACCAGAACTTATTACACGGCGCAGAAGCCGCTGTATCGCTATCAGCCGAAGGAATTTCTGCACGCTTTGGCAAACAGCCCCTGGAAGACCGGCTTTATGAAATCGGCATTCCGGCTGCCGCTGCCGTATTATGCGGTTTACAGTTTGCTGCGGAAGTGATGCTGTACCTATGACGACAAACATGACGGAGGATTCAATCGTGCTCAAAAAATTCTTGCGGTGCTCGAAGAAAACGCTTAAGCGCGGGCTCGATGCATCTGTGCGGCAGTAAGGCTTTTCGGAGAAGAGCATTTTTGTGAAACCGAAGAATCCGTGTGACTTCGGAGGTCTTTGCATGAGGAGGCGCTTCCTCAGATGCCACTGACGAGCCGTGTGAGCTTTGGTAAGCGGTAAGCGCCAACCATTCCCGGCTCAACTCATAAAGAAATGAGCCGAGGAACATCCTCGGCTCAAAATGTATCAGTGTAACGCGAACTGTACGCAACTGTAAGAAACAGTGTAACGCCTACTGTACCTCACTGTATGTTTGCCTGCAATATGCCGGAAGTGAAAAGCTCCATGGCATGACTGATTTGATCTGATCTTCAGTCGGATTTATCCCCATTTCCGGCAAAACGGTCAGAAGGTAGTGCAGGTAACCATACACATCCAGATTGTTTCTCTTTGCTGTTTCAATGATGCTCATGACAGCAGCACTTGCATCCGCGCCTTTTTCCGTATCGCTGAACAGAAAATTCTTACGGTTGATGACATACGGCTTGACGGTGCGTTCTGCCAGGTTGTTGGTCATCTCAACTTCCGGATGTGTCAGAAACAGATACAGCTTCTCTTTCTGGTTCATGGCATAGGTGACCGCCCGGCCAAGCGCAGAATCCTTGCCGGGATGCAATGTATTGATGATCTCATATGTCTGATCCAGAAGCGGTTTTATTTTTTCGGTACGCATTTCCAGAATCTGCGGTGCGGAATAGGCCTGCTTTCTTGCTGTCCTTTCATATTCTGCCGCCTTGTCAATCAGGGCAACGATCTGTGCCGAAGGGCATAAGGTATCCCCATCAGGAATGCAGTCAAAGAAACGGCGACGGCAATGCGCCCAGCAGCCGGCATGCTCATAATCTCCGCTGCCGTAGGATTGCAGCCCGTCTGTCTGTACCACACCCATGTACCCGCTCAGGAGTTCTTCCGCAACTGCTTTACGCCGGCTGTCTCGGTATGTATAGAGTGCAATCTTTCTGGATGCAGCTGCACCGGTACAGACGATCCACATCTGGCCCTTTTTCTTTGTGGGCTTTCCGTCTTTCTTTAAGACTCTGGTCGGTGTTTCGTCAGCGTTCAGAACAGGCTCAAGGTAGGCATATTCCCAAAATTGACGAATCACAGGTTCAAACCATTTCGCACCCTTGATTACCCAGTTTGCAAGAGAAGTGCGGTTCAGATAGATCCCGCGCAGCTTCCAGTACTGTTCCTGACGGTACAACGGTTCACCAAGCTGATATTTTCTCTGCATGATATCCGCAACCATCGAAGGGTCCGGCAGACCTTTTTCTATGACCGGTGCCGGTGTCTTGTTCTCAGCTTTTACAATATTTGATTTGATCCCGTTCTGATCGCAGTTTTTGCATTTGTAGACCTTGCGATAGTATTCGATCTTGTATATCTTCTCCGGGATCACGGCAATGCGTGTGGTCAGATATTCTTCTGTATATTCTGTCAGCGGACTACCGCATACATCGCAGGTTTTCTGATTTTCAGGCAGTTCAAAGACGACCTTCTTCGTTTCAAGGTCTGCTCTGATCTCTTTTCTGCCGCGATGCTGACCGGTTTTCTTCGACTGCTTCGTAATGGCCTCTACGGTTGGCTCCGCTGCAGCAGGATTTGATTCTGCTTCGGCTTCATTGAACATACTGCCGTCTAATGCAATCTGTCCGTCACAGATGAATTTCCCTTTTTCACTTTTCTGCCCGAATAACATCTTGTTGCGTTTCAGCACAAGTTCTGTCAGGTGCTCAATGCGGAGATCTTTATTCTCGATTACCTTGTCTTTTTCTGCAATTTCCTGTTCAAGTTCGGAGCATCTTTTCTGTGATTCTTCGTATGCTTTTTTCAGTTCTTCATAGGTCACAAAAATCGCTCCTTTCCTTGAATTCCCAATGATTTACAGCACTTATATTATACCATAAATCATCCTGTTTTTCAAGGAAAAGAGCGCATTTCAAATGAGAATATTCCTGCACATTCCAACGTTTTTTTGACATTACATCAGCAAATATCTATGCCGTCCGGCATCTTTTTAATGGCTTTCGGCTGGTCAACTGACAATCCCTGCAACAGCCAGATATACTGTTCATAGGTCAGATCCCGAACTTCCTGCTCATTGCGCGGCCAGGAAAATTTGCCATTTTCCAGTCGCTTGTAGAGCAGGAGAAAACCCGTCTCCTCCCACAGCAGTATTTTCATACGGTTTCTCCGTCTTCCACAGAACAGAAACGCACTGTTTGAAAATAGATCAAGCTGATATTGCTGCTGTATGATCGCGGCCAGTCCGTCTATGGATTTCCGCATATCTGTATGGCCACAGACGATGTAAATATGATCGGCACTCAGATTCTTCAGCATTCCCGAAGCCCTCTCAGCAGCGTCAGGAGCATCTGCTCTGATACATCCTGTGGCAGTTCGATCTCGATCCCGTTTTTGCGGATCATAACCTTTTCATGATCTGGGATTGGCGGCGAATGTATCGCCTCCGTTTCTAACCGTTGTAATGCTGCCGACGAACTCAACGGTACGATTTGCTGCATGGTTTGCACAGTCTGTTCAAGCAGCGCTGTTCTCACTACACGCAGTCTTTTGTAGTAGGTATTGCTGCTGATGCCTTTCATCTGACACCATTCTTTGATTTTCATGCCGCTGCTCTGACACTCGGCGATTTCTTCGGCCCACCTACGGTGGCGCAGTTCTTTCTTGACTGACTTGATTGTTGCCATTTCTTCAACTCCTCCGGGTTATACCCTTTTGGAGTCATTATACCTCATTTTTATCCTTTTGTGGAGGGCTGGGGGTGGTTGGCGCTTACATTTGAATAAAATGATATGAAAAGATTTGCGAGAATAAACGGAAAAGCGGAATAGAGCATATACCGGAGCAGCTATTTGCGGCTCCCAAACCGGATTTTTCGCGTAGGTGTACGATAGGTGTATTTTTGCAATTTCGCTTGTGTTTGTTAAAAGTAAAAACCACGCAGAATAACGTATCTGCGTGGTTTTCGATTG
Source organism: Oscillospiraceae bacterium (assembly GCA_016291435.1). Classification (GTDB taxonomy): domain Bacteria; phylum Bacillota; class Clostridia; order Oscillospirales; family Ruminococcaceae; genus Firm-04. Next base: position 6,526 of record JAEEXH010000050.1, on the reverse strand, counting down.
GTTGCGGAGGGCGGATTTGAACCACCGACCTTCGGGTTATGAGTTCTGCAGATGACTTTTCATCTAGTGGCACAGAGTGGTATTTAGCACATAAATACGAGCTTTTCAGGTGTATGCTGATGTCGCTCCTGAAATAAAAAATCGTTCGCGTAGGTGTACGCGTAGGTGTACGCATTTACCTATTGATACAGAATAAGTGCGTTCAGTATTTCACTTTTTGATTGTCTCAATGATACAGGAGTGTCCCTTTTGCTCATCATAACTGATTCCGACCAGAATGATCTCGCCGGTATACTCTGCGATCTTTTCGGTGTAGCGCTTTGCTTTGATCTGGGATATCGCAGTATCAGCAGACTGATTGTATTTGAGTTCAACGACAATAGCAGGGGAGTCCACATTTTTTCTCGGAATGAACACGATATCGGCAAAGCCTTTACCTGTTGCGAGTTCGCGGTGCATGATATACTTCTTTCGTGCCGAGTAGTAGGCGATAGAGATCACGCAGGCTAAGGCATTCTCATCGTTATATTTCAGGATAGAGGCGTTTTCGCTGTGCGCTTTCTCAATCATTTTTGCGACTGTATCCGAATCACCGGTCAGCGTTGCACCCAGCAGACGGTCGGATGCCTTGATTGCATCCATCAGGAATTCCCAGCCGCCGTCCTCAATCGAATTGATGAATTCCTGCTGTACCTCGCTGTTTGGAATCCGAACAGTTGAGGTATCAAAATCAAAGCTGAGATACCCAAGATGCACAAGCAAGGTCAGAACATCGTCCGCGCTTGAAAACGATGTCATATCATTCTGAAACTTGGTCGTGTTTATTTCAATGGCTTCTCCTGCGATCATGCGGGAGATTTTTTCTTTCAAGCCGTCATAATCCAGCACGATAAAATCTTTCAATGCCTCATAGGTTTCGGTTGCTGTCCAATAGTTTCCGAAATTTTTGCGTAAGATAGATTCTACAACCGATTTCGGATTATAAATGGATACGCCATTAACATGGTATCCATCGTACCAACGAGTCATTTCGTCAAAGGAAACACTGTATTCCGTGCATTTGTCACGCACTTCATCTTCTGTAAAACCGGTAAATTCCGGAATCGGTGTTGCATCGGTCATGGAAATCTCGGTAAACATATTCAGCGCAGAGTGCTTGCCGTACTTTTTGATTGGCAGAATGCCGGTCATATATGCAAGTGCCGCATAGCTCTTGTTTTTGAGCAGATCCCGAAGGAAATCCAGATAGATCTTCTGCGCTTCATCGTTATCTTTCTTTTCACGGAACACGCAGTCCCACTCATCAATGATAAAAACGAAGGGAATTCTTTTCGCTGCAAAAACCTCATCCAGTACGCTGAACAGATCATTCCAGTCGTAGCAATCTACATCGGAATTTTCTTTTTTGATCTCATGAAGCAGGCGCTTACAGAGATAATCCAGAATCTGCGGCATATCGTTTCCGCGTGACATGAAATTTGCCATGTTGATGCGAATGACGTGATACTGATTCAGGTGCTTCTGAAATGACGCATCTTCTGCGATTTTATACGGCGCAAACATCTCTGCCGAGTCGCAGCCGCGGCTATAGTATGCAGTCAGCATATTAGCTGTGATTGACTTACCAAAGCGGCGCGGACGGCTGACACAGATATTTTTTTGTTCGGTGCGAATAATACGGTTTGTATGAGCAATCAGCGCGGTTTTATCGACATAGATATTAGAATTGATTGCTTCTTGAAAGTCAGTATTATCAGGATTGAGGTAAATACCCATAGGAACACCCCCAAAACAGGATTTTTCTTATAGTATAGCATATTTCCGGTGGAAAATCAAGGTTATAGGTAAAAGCCACTGCTGTAATCCGGATAATAAAGCTTTCCGATTTGCCGGTTAGGCAATGGGGGCAGAAAGTTCAAGCAGTATCAGAATCCGGCTCACATCCATGATTGTCAAAAGTCCATCCTGATCCATGTCAGAAGCAGTCAAGCCGGAATCTGAAATCACAGTGCCTTCTAATTCCGAAATATATTTGCAAAGCAGAACAGCGTCTGCAACAGAAACACTTTTGTCCTGATTCACATCGCCATACAGAATACTGTCGGCGGCTTTCGCAAATACAAACGAATCCACGTTCATAACATATTCTCCGTCGCCTTTGAACATCAGGCAAAGATCATGAATACCGTCAGTCGGTGTGATAGCTGTCTCAAACTGCCGGTATTCCAGCCAGTCGCCGGTCGGTTCACAGGTTACACTGCCGAGCAGTGCACCCTCCGGGCTGTCGAGATGCACTTCAACTGTACCTTCATTAGAGCCGGATGCCATAATCATGAATTTCACTGCACCATCTGCAAAATCGACGTCTTTGTAGATGACATAATCGCCGTTTTCGATATAGCCGATGCAGGTGACCTCGTCAGACTGCTCTGCGACCTCGATACCCTCCAGCACATCGGCACTCTCCGCCTGAATGGTGATAAACGCATTGCGGTTGTTCAGCGGGATTGGTTGTGTTGTCGTCGTGATAGTGGTTGTTTCGGTCGTTGTCACAGTGGTGACGGTCGTTGTTATTGCCGGAATCTCCTTGATTGCAACAAACGGAATGGAGTGTACCTTGGCAAATTTTTCTGCATAGGAGCCCGCAAAGCCCTTGATCGTCAGATTTTTGTCATAATCGAACGCATTGCCGGAAATGTATGTGACGCTCTCCGGAATGATGACCTCGCTCAGAGCCTCGCAGTTTGCAAATGCCTTTGCGCCGATTGCCGGCGCACCCTCCGAGATAACAACTCGCCGCAGACTGCCGCAGTTGTAGAACGCATAGTCGCCGATCGCCTCCACGTTTGCCGGAATCGTGAGTTCCTGCAGCAAAAAGCAATGCTCAAAGGCTCTTTTGCCGATGTATTTCACGCTGTCCGGAAGATCAAGATCATACAGTGGGCAGTCATGAAAGGCATAATCGTCAATCAGTGTCACGGTGTCAGGGATGATAACATGATAGATTTCGCTCACTTCTTCTCCCACAGTATACAAATAAAATGCATATTCGCCGATTTCTGTCACACCTTCCGGAATCACAGGAGTTCCCTTGTATCTTTTTCCGTCAATCACAACGCCGTCCTCAATCACCAAAATGTTATTCTGCCAAGCGGTTTCGTCAAACGCATCCTCGCCGATTTCCTCCACACTATCCGGGAGATTGATGACGGCCAGTCTTTTGCAGCCCTGAAATGCTCTTGCACCGATGTTTGTCACACTGTCCGGAATGGTTATCTCAGTTATGCCTATATCACCGGAAAATGCGCCGTCCCTGATGATTTTTACACTGTCGGGAATCGTGATTTTTTTCGTCCATTCCTTGCCCGCAGCCGCACCTACAGCGATCACGACAACACCGTTCGGGATTTCAATGTCCCTGTCATCGTATGTCCCAAACTGTGCTTTGAGCAGAATACCGTTTTCGATGACAAACAGGCTGTCCTCTGCAAGCTTGGCATTCCACCACGGTGTTGCATCATCAAAAGCCGCATCACTAATGATTGTCATGGTGTTTTGAATTGTAAAATCGGTAAGACTTTGGCAGCCATTAAACGCCATATCTTCAACGATTTCCACGCCGTTCGGAATAACAATGGATGTCAGCGCTCTGCAATGGTCAAATGCACCATGGCGGATGTATTTGACATTTTCCGGAATGGTAACGCCGTCCAGTTCTAAGCATTCCGTAAACGCAAAGGCACCGATTTCTTTCAGGCTGTCCGGAAGTGAAGCGGAAGTCAGGTTATTACATTTTTCAAATGCATACTCACCGATGTATTCTACACCTTTTTCAATGGTGACAGTTTTCAGACCGATGCATCCGCTGAACGCCTTTTTTCCGATGCTTTTCACGGTGCCGGGAATTGTAAGATCCTGCATATGGCATCCGCTGAACAGTCCGTCCGGGATGCTTGTCATGCTTTTGGGGATGGTAACGCCGTTCCACAGCATACAGTCTGCAAATGCATATTCACCGATTTCCGCTGCGCTTTCCGGGATTGTAACGCGGTTCAGGTTTTCACAGCTGGTAAATGCACCTTTCCCGATATGGTTCACGCTTTCCGGAATTGTGATGGATGACAGTTTTTTGCATATGGAAAATGCATTGTCGCCGATTTCTGCCACGCCGTCAGGAATAGTAACTGTGCTAAGGTCTTCGCAGCTATAGAATGCATGATCACCTATAGTTTTCACACTTTCTGGAATTGTGACGGATTCCAGGTTGTAACAGTACATAAATGCCATTGCACCGATGTTTGTTACACCGTCCGGAATTATAACAGAGGTTATTTTTCGATTGTCCTCAAACGCCCCGGTTCCAATCTCTGTCACGCCGTCCGGTACAACAATATCGCCCTCGCATTTGCTCGCATCTATCAAAACGCCGTTGATAATTACCATGCTGCCATCCGCTTGCTTCTCAGCGAGCCACGGCGTATCCTTGAACGCATCCGCACCCAGATTGAATGAACCTTTCGGAAGTGAGACAGAGGTCAGGTTTTCGCAGCCGTAAAACGCCTCTCCGCAGATAGTTGTCACGCTGTCCGGAATCGTAACCGAGGTCAAGCTACTGCAGAATGCAAATGCCATGCTTCCGATGCTTTCTGCATTGCTTGAAATTGTAAGTGATGTCAGCTTTTCACACCATTTGAATGCATTATCGCCAATGCTTGTGACACTGTCGGGAATCGTGACTGAGGTTAGATTCGTACAGTTCGAGAAAGATGATTCGCCGATACTTTTTACACTGTCCGGAATGTAGATCTCGGTCAATCCATTGCATGCGTAAAAGGCATCTCGTTCGATGCTTGTGACACTGTTCGGAATATTGACTTCAGTGAGGTTTTCGCAGTTGCTGAATGCACCTTCACCGATGCTTGTCAGACCATCCTGAATTGTAACAGATGCAAGGCCTTCGCAGCGTATAAAGGTGTTATAATTGATACTTTTCAGGCTCATAGGGAGTTTGATTTCGGTCAGGCTTTTGCAGTCGCAGAACGCCGCATCACCGATGTATGACACACTGTCGGGGAGATTGATCTCGGTCAGGCTTTCACAATTACGAAATGCTTCCTCGCCGATGCTTGTGAGGCTTTCCGGAAGCGTAACGGAGGTCATGTTATCAAAGCAGTCATAAAAAAACTCGCTGCCGATGCTTGTCACGCCCTCTGAAATAATAACTTTCTTGACTATGCTCGAATCGTCTATCGCCATCCAGTCATCGTCTTTCATCGGCCCCGTGCCGGAAATCGTCAGTGTGCCCTCATCGTCCAGCGACCAGCACAGATTCCGGTCCATGACGCCCTGCTCCGCCGCGCTTGCGGTCAGCACGGCTTCCGGCATCAGCTCCGGCGTGAATGGTATGCTTACCAGGCTTATCCCAACTGCCGTCAACATAGAAATCAGTTTTTTCAGCTTCATGATGCAATCCTCCTTCATCTGTCTGAATACCCGCAGTGGATATTGTTTTAGTATATTTGCAGTTTGTATAGGCTTGTGTCTCATATAATGGGATCACTGTCTATAGTATACCACAAATAGCAGGGGAGTGCAATAGATTTACATAAAAATTCACAAATCAAAGCTTGAGGATTGCAATTATTTACGGTGATTCATCTGCTGTCACCGTTGCGGATGCGAAACCAGACCAGGTTGAGGATGGCCTGGTAACAATCATGGATGTGATCGCTATCCTCAAATCGCTTGAAAACTAAGTGGCAACGCAGGTGAAGCAATATAAAGAACAGCAAGCTATTATCAATAGTATGAATGAAATCCAGCCGAGCGGTTATGTATTCACCAACCGAGCAGGCAACTGGATTGACCCGCGTGATTTTCAGCGTGATTTCAAGCAGACATTAAAACGATGCGGCATCCGCGAGATCAATGTGCATGGCCTTCGGCACACATTCGCAACGCGGTCAATGGAATCAGGAATGTCGCCCAAGGCGCTGTCCAAGATACTCGGTCATGCCAATGTCGGTTTTACATTAGATAACTATGCGCATGTGACCGAGGAGTTAATGACAGACGAAATGGCAAATCTACAGGGATTTCTATGAGGTTTCCTCCGGTGCTTGGGATTTATCCTCCTGAGCATCGGAGAATTCTTTTTCATTTTTTTCCGGACAACTGGACACTTCGATCGAGGCAGAAACCTTCTCCGATGAGCATCTTTAATCCCGCAGAATCGCGTGCGGAATCAATGATGACTGTGCGCAATTATATTTAACGTAGTTCGACACAGAGGAGCGCACCACAGTAAACCGGTCATCCAAAGAGGGGAGATGAGTTCATGTCGAAAACCATCCGACTAAAGAAGCGTCCAAATGTGCACCCAAAGTATATAAAACGAACTGATATGTTATACTGACAGAGCAGTCGACAAACACCCAAAGATCTGGTATAATAGAAATAATCAAACCAGAAGGGGTAAAGGTAATGAAGTACAGCAAAGAATTCAAAGAAGAAGCGTTAAAGCTTT
>JAEEXH010000049.1 GCA_016291435.1 Oscillospiraceae bacterium | reverse complement strand
TTTTCATGCCGCTGCTCTGACACTCGGCGATTTCTTCGGCCCACCTACGGTGGCGCAGTTCTTTCTTGACTGACTTGATTGTTGCCATTTCTTCAACTCCTCCGGGTTAGACACTTTTGGAGCCATTATACCTCATTTTTATCCTTTTGTGGAGGGCTGGGGGTGGTTGGCGCTTACGAAAAACTGATTGCGGATCATGCTGCCCTCCAAAGTGAAAATGCCGTTTTGAAAGAAGAACTTGCGCAGATGCAGGAACAGATGGCATGGCTGAAAAAGATGATGTTCGGAAGAAAGACGGAACAGAGCTCTGTCATTATGGATAACGGTACACAGCTGCCGCTGTTTCCCGGAATGCAGACTACGGCTGTAAAGAAAGCAGAGGAAACTGTGACTGTTCCGGAGCACAAGCGCAAGAAGAAGCGTACCCACGATGACTGGATGAGTGCACTTCCTGTCGAGGAGATTGAGCATAAGGAAGAACATCCAGTCTGCGAGATATGCGGTTCTGAAATGGAAGAGATCGGCAAAGAGAAAGCATATGACGAGCTGGTCTATACGCCTGCACAATACCGTATCCGCCGGCACATCGTCTACACCTATAAATGCCCGGAATGCGGCGAGAAGCCAGAGCATGACGATGATTCTGCAGCAGAAATCGAACGCTGCAATATCCGCCGTGCTGCATATCCGAAGCCGATGATCCCGGGAAGCTTCTGTTCCCCGGAGCTGCTTGCACATATCGTTTATGAGAAATACGGCAAAGCAGTTCCGCTGCACCGGCAGGAAAAGGATCTGGCATCAAAGCATATCCCGCTGCTGAAAGCGACGATGTCCAACTGGGTCGGAGCTGCCGCAGAGCAATGGTGCCAGCCGGTTGTGCTGAAGATGCGCGAACTGCTGCTTGCCGGAAATGTGATTCATGCAGATGAGACCAGACTGCAGGTGCTGCATGAGGAAGGCCGGAAAGCAACCACAGAATCACGGATGTGGGTATATGCAAACGGCAAACTGAATGACCGCAGTATTGTCATTTTCGATTACCGGCCGACCCGGAATGGCGCCAACGCACAGGAATTCCTGAAAGGATTTCACGGGTATCTGGTACGGGACGGGTTCAGCGGATATCATAAAGTGACCGGAGTCAGACACTGCGGATGTATGGTTCATGTCCGGCGGGGCTTTGTGGATGCGATGCCGAAAGACCGCAAATCGCAGCAGTTGTCGGTTGCCGCGGATGCGGTCAGATATTTCGACCGTATCTATCATGAAGAAAGTCTGCTGAAGGAAATGACAGCAGAAGAACGGTACAAGGAGCGTCTCGCAAAGATCAAGCCTTTGCTGGACGAGCTTTTTGCGTGGCTTGAAACGGTACCTGTCAGCGGAAAGGGAAAACTCACTGATGCAGTTCATTATGCGCTGCATGAAAAGCCGCATCTGTATACCTTCCTTGAGAACGGTGATGTTCCGCTTGACAACAACCGTGCAGAGAATGCGATCCGTCCGTTCGCGGTCGGTCGTAAGAACTGGATGCACTGCAATACGGCAAACGGCGCAACGTGGACCGCGATCCTGTATTCGATTCTGGCAACCGCACAGGCGAACCAGATAGATGCAGAGCGCTACCTGACCGATCTGTTCTCACAGCCTGCCGGAACAATCATCTTGCCTTTTGATTCATAAACTGCCATCCCCGCCATTTCGGCGGGGATGGTTCTTTCATCATGGACGCGAAATACTTGACGGTTACTTTTCTCAAGTCAACTGACTTTTCCGTGCTCGACAATGCACCAATGACGGCGCTGTTCGCGCCTGTTGCAGTCAGTGTTCTATCAGCGGTGCCGGTGCATTCAAAAGCTGCGAGCAGCAGCGTCATACATAGCTGCTGCACATTCTCTTTCCCGCCTCCCGGAGGCAAAATGCCTGCACGGGCTCCGTGCAACCTCTGATTTGCCGCAGGCACACAGTACTGAAAGGGGCGTTTTTGACTTATCCGAACAGCCAGCAGCCGTCCTTGTCAATCAGCATCATGATCTCCTGCCCGGAGACAACCGTGACAGGTGCATCGTCGCCCGCATAGAGCGCCGAGAGCGAGAACTGCACATCACGCAGCTCCTCGGCATTCTTGCGGCAGGTCTCCTCAAAGCCCTCGTCCAGAACGCCCATTTTGACATAGGCGCTGAAATAGTCGGAGATGCCGTCCGACTGCACATATTCCGTCTCCTTCTTGTAGTAGGAGACCGTGAGATCGGTCAGCTTCCAGCTCTCGTAGCCGTCCTCGTCAAAGCGGGTACACATCTCCGCAAATGCCTGTTCGAGCGAGCTGCCCTTCTCCGTGAGAAAGGCGCTGTACGCCTCCGAATAGGGCGGATAGACCGTCGCAAGATAGGCGTCATAGTCCTTTGCGTTGATCGCATCGAAATAACGCTTCAGCGTTTCGGCGTAGCGTGTGTCCACATCCTCTGCGGTGTGCAGCGTGATGCCGTCCTGCTGCGTCTCTGCCGCAGGCGTGCTGCTCTCTGCAATGCTGCTTTCGCCGCTGCACGCCGTGAGACAGAGCATCCCGGCAGCGAGCAGGGCGCAGCGCTGTATTTTCTTCATAGCTGAGCCTCCATCAGCTGTAAAAGACATACCACTGATCCTGATATTCCATCAGGTACAGCGTTTCGTCCTTCAGCACACAGTTTGTTTCGGTGTTCTCGCCGGAGCCTGCCGCCGTGAGATAGCGTGTGACCTTGAGCTCCTCGAGCTTCCCGACCTGATCGGAGAACTTGCCCTCCTTGCCGGCGTCCGTCCAGATGCCGTCCAGCAGCAGGAGCAGATTCTGTCCGTTGGAGGAGTCGCTCTTGCCGAGGCATTCGGTGACATCGAGCATCGCGAAGGCGTAGTCGCCGCCGTAATACTCCTTCATCGCCTCGTTCGTGTTTTTGAGGATATCCGCATCGGTGAATTCCCCGCCGAGCACGGTATCGAGCTGATAGTCGTGATACATCGGGAGCTGGAGCGCCTCGAAGCGCGCCGCGTCCTCTGCGACAATGCTGTCGTAATAGGCGAGCAGCGCATCGACGGCGCCGTCGGGCAGGAATCTTGCGTCATACTGCACGGTCGGCTCGCCAGCCTGTTTTTTGAGCGTGATGGTGGCGCCGTAGGGCAGTGCATCCTGCGGCACGATATCCTCGCTGCTTTCCCCGCCGCATCCGGCGGCCGTCATGAGCATGACGCCGGAGAGCAGCAGCGCTGCGAATCCGTGTTTCTTCATTCTGATTCATCCTTTTCCTGTGAATTCTCATCGGGGCTTTCGCCGCCCCGGAGCTTTGCTGCGCGTACCTGCCAGTTTCCGCCGGATTCCGCCAGCGTAAACACCATGGTCTTGACCGTCTGCGGGGCGGTCTGCTTCCAGGCGGGCTGCTCGGCGAGATAATCTGCCGTGACAGTATAGAGCCCGTCTGCATTCTGCGTCATTTCGCGGATCTCCGGCTCATAGGTAAAGAGCTCGGGATCGGCAGGGAGCATATAGCATCCGGCTTCTGCATCGTAATAGAACCGCAGCTCGCCGGAGAAGCCGATGGTGTGATAGGCAGGGGAGCGGTTGACGCCGAAGAGCCTGTTGCCGAGCGCCGTCAGATCGGAGACAGGCACAGAGCAGAGCCCGAAGCTCTCCTCATACTGCGCGAGCTTCCCCTCTGTGACGGCAGCCCAGATCGCCGCCGTGAGGAACTGATCGTCGCTGAGCTCGCCGGGGTCTGAAAATTCCGGCAGATCGGTGATAACCAGCGGCAGGATGCATGCCTTTGCGGCTTCCTTCGCGGGATCCGATGCCCGCAGCGCCGCCGCATGATCCCGGATGCGCACGATCAGCGCATAGACGCCGAAGAGGGCGAGCGCGACCAGCAGCAGCCCTGTCAGAAGATCGCGTGTGCGGTATTTCTGTTTCGGTGCGGGGGCGGGCTTGCGCTCGGGCTGTGCGTCCAGCGCGGCATAGAGCCGGCTGCGGCGTTCTTCCGCACCGGGCGCAGCGGCAGGCTCCGGCGGCTCTGCGGCAGGTGCAGGATCCTGCGGTGCGGGTGCGGGCGCCGGTTCGTCATCCGGCTCCGCAGCATGCGAAACAACTTGCACCGCAGCCGGTGCCGGATCTGCTTCCGGTTTCGGCGCTTCCGCCGGGCGCTGTGCCTGTTTCCCGCGCAGCACCTCATCGACCAGCGCCGAGATCTCCTGTTCGTTCATGTGGATTCAGCTCCGTTTCAGCGGATCTGTCCGCTGCCGTTGATCAGATACTTCGTTGTGGTGAGCTCATTGAGTCCCATCGGACCGCGTGCATGCAGCTTCTGTGTCGAAATGCCGATCTCAGCGCCGTAGCCGAATTCGCCGCCGTCGGTGAAGCGGGTCGAGGCATTGACATAGACCGCAGCCGCATCGACCTCACGCTGGAAGCGCTCTGCGTTTTCGAGCGACTTCGTGACGATGCACTCGCTGTGGTTTGTGCCGTATCTTGCGATGTGCGCGATGGCTTCGCTGATGCCGGGGACGATTTTCACGGCGAGCTGGAAGTCGAGATACTCATTCGCCCAGTCATCCTCCTCCGCGGGAATCACGCAGCTTCCGAGGATGCTCTGTGCCGCATCGTCGCCGTGCAGCGTGACCTTATGCGCGTCAAGACGCGCCTTCAGCATCGGCAGAAGCTCCTTTGCGACCGCCTCATGGATGATGACGGTTTCCGTCGCATTGCAGACAGAGGGGCGCTGCGTCTTGCCGTTGTCGATGATATTGACCGCCATTTCGAGGTCGGCGCTCTCGTCCACATAGACATGGCAGTTGCCGACGCCGGTCTTGATGACAGGCACGGTCGCGTTCTGCGCAACCGCGTTGATGAGCCCTGCGCCGCCGCGGGGGATCAGCACATCGAGATAGTCCGAGAGCTTCATGAGCTCCGTCGAGGACTGACGGCTCGTGTCATGGATGAGCTGAAGAATATCTTTCGGGAGACCTGCCGCTTCGATTGCGTCACGCATGATCTCCGTGAGGCAGACATTCGAGGAGAAAGCCTCCTTGCCGCCGCGCAGGATGACGCAGTTGCCCGCCTTCATGCAGAGCGTTGCGGCATCGACGGTGACATTCGGGCGGCTCTCGAAGATGATGCCGATGACGCCGAGCGGCACGCGGGTCTTCTGGATGCGCAGACCGTTCGGGCGCACTGTGCCCTCGTCGATCTTGCCGACAACCTCATCGAGCCCGACCAGCTTGCGGACGCCCGCTGCCATGCCTTCGATGCGCTTCGGGTCGAGCAGAAGACGGTCCTGCATTGCTTTCGACATGTTGTTTTTCACGGCGTTCTCAAGATCAACCTTGTTTGCCTCGATGATCTCCGGCGTGCGGGCGATCAGGGCATCCGCGATTGCGGTGAGGGCGTCGTTCTTCTGCTTCGGCGATGCTGCCGCGAGCACGCCAGCGACAGCCTTTGCGCGCTGTCCGAGTTCGGTTACGGTAAGTTCAGCCATGTGTAGATTCTCCTTTACAAAAATAGATTCTGGATTCTTCCTGTATATTCCTCTCCGTCCATGATGATCGGGATGCCGTGTGCGCGTACATCCTCCAGAAAGTGCGGAAAGGCGGTGTAGGTCATGCCGACCTTGCAGAGCGTGCGGTTCACCGAGCGCAGCTTCACAACGCCGAAAGCGCCGATCTCCACGCTTGTCAGTTCGTCCCACTGCCATTCATTGCTGCCGCAGAGCATTCCGTCGATGCGCACGCGGAGATTCTGTCTGTTCCTGTGATAGATCATCACCGCGACGGCAGCGGCATAGAGTCCGCCGATCAGTGCGAGCAGGAACCAATATCCGGCTTTTCCGCGCCATACGCCGATCACAATGAGGATCAGAAGCGGCATAAAGTGCAGCAGTGTGTCCTTGCCCTGCATATCTTCACTGACACTTGGCTCAACGCGGTATTCATAGCCCTTTGCCTTCTGAATGCGCGCCCATTCCTGCAATGCGGCAAAATCCTCCGCAGAGATCGTGCCCTCGCGGAGCGCCTTCTGAAAGGGATGCTCCATCGCATTCAGAAACGCATTGTAGTCTCTCTTGTGCGCGATCGGCCCGGTGAATTCCGGCGTGAATTCGCTGCGGTCATGCATGCGGAGCACGGGCTCCAGGAATGCCTGCTCGAATGCCTGATAGTCGGAAAGTGCCATAGGAAGCCTCCGTTACTTTTCCGCAATAACCTCTGTTTCTGCATTCTTCCCTGCATGCTTCTCTGCGAGCGCGGCAGCCTGCGCTTGCAGCAGACCCTCGAGCTTTTTAAGCCCCTGCTTCACATGCAGCAGCTTCACGATCCATGCGCGTACGAATTCCGCGGCGCAGCAGACAAGGAAGATCCCCGCTGCCGTCAGGATCACATTGAAAATCATATGCTTCGGCGAATAGAGTGACCAGTGCTCGAAGCGTTTTGTCAGTATGTAATTATATACAAGCGGATGCGTGTGAATGAGATACACCGCAAAGGTCAGCGGCGAGAGAAACGCGATCAGATTTTGCAGCGGCTTTGCGCGGAGCGGGAGTGCCGCACACGCGCAGAAAAGCGCCAGCGATGCGATCACAGTCGGGGTGCTGTCATAGCGCAGACGGGCAAAGCGGTCGGGGTCTGTGGCCGCCATCCAGCCGAGCACCGATGCCGCGGCGTATACCGCCAGTCCGACCGGCACCGCCTTTTTGGTCAGCCTGATATGCTTTGCCATTCCTGCGCCGATATAATAGAGAATGATCAGCCAGATCGTGCTGTATCCGTTCTTTGCGATGAAAATATCCTTCATGATCGCCGAGCGGTAGACTGCATAGAGCAGGATCATGCCCGATGCCGAGACAAAAAACTGCGTGCGGCTTAAGTGCTCCGCGGCAGCATTCAGCAGCGGCATGAAGAAAAAGAGCCCGATGTATGCCGTGAAATACCAGTATTCTCCGTATCCGACGGGCAGCAGCGCATGCAGCACCGCTTCCGTATCGACCCATTCCGGGCGGAGAAACCGCAGGGCGAGCATAATGCCGGCGCTGTAAGTCCAGACCTGCAAATAGAGCAGCGCGAGCCCGGTGATGCCGTGCTTGGCTCTCAGACCGACATAGCCCGAGATCAGCGCAAAGCAGTTGACGGCGACCATCGCAAAGCTCTCAAGCAGCCATGCCGCTTCATGCGTTGCCGGGTTCGGGTCGGTGCCGTTCAGCACTCTGCCGCCGCCCAGCACATGCAGCACGACGACCAGATACATCGCTAAAATGCGCAGCAGGTCGATTCCGTAATTCCGTTCCCGTTTCTGTGCCGTCATTTTGCGATGAACCGCGTCCCGACGGGCATGTCGTTCAGCAGCAGATCATAGAGCCGCTCGGGTCGTTCGCCGTTCATGATCACCATGTCGATGCCTGCTTCTGTCGCCATCTTTGCTGCGTTGATTTTTGTAGCCATGCCGCCGCGGGCATTCGGCGTTCCTGCGCCGCCCGCGACTGCTTCGATTGCCGGCGTGATCTCCGCCACGACCGGGATAAGCTCCGCGTTTGCGTCCTTGTGCGGGTCAGCGGAATAGAGCCCCTCAATATCGCTCATGAGAATCAGTGCATCAGCATGCACGAGCCCCGCGACGATCGCTGCGAGGGAATCGTTCTCGCCGATCTCCAGCTCCAGCTCGTCAATCGCGACCGTGTCATTCTCATTGACGATCGGGATGACGCCCATTTCGAGCAGCTTTTCCATGCAGTTGCCCGCATTGACGCCGCCGTTGGAATTGAGAATCGCCTTTGTCACCAGCACCTGCGCGACATTCACGCTGTAATTGCCGAACTGGCGGTCATAGAGATACATGAGCTCGCACTGCCCGACAGCGGCGCATGCCTGCTTTGAGGGCGTGTCGGTCGGGCGCTCGCGGAGCCCTAATTGCCCGACGCCGAGCCCGACCGCGCCGGAGGAGACCAGAATGATCTGTTTGCCGGCGTTCGAGAGATCGGCGAGCACGCGCACGAGATTGTGAAACCGGCGCAGATTCATTTTGCCGGTCGGATGGGTCAGCGTCGAGGTGCCGACCTTGACAACGATGCGGCTGCATCCCGAGAGGGGGCGCAGCGCGGTCTGTGATGCTTCCAAAGCTGATACTTCCTTTCCGGCGTTTCCGGGGCGATTCTTCGCCACGGTCACGCTTCTGATTGTTCTTCCTCTGTCAGGTCTTCAACGGTCTCGATGTTCTCCGCTTCCTGCGGGGTATCGTTCTCCGCGGGCTCTGCGGGCAGCTCTGTGCCGGTCTCCGGCTCTGCGTCAAAGAGATCGGGCTGCTCCGGATCAGTCGGGAGCGGCGGGAGATCTGCGAGCGACGACAAGCCGAAGCAGCGCAGGAACTGCGCCGTCGTGCGGTAGGTGACAGGGCGGCCGGGCACTTCGATGCGTCCTGCTTCCTCCAGCAGTCCGCGCTCGACAAGGGTGTTGACGACCGAGCTGCTGTCCACACCGCGCACGCGCTCCACAAAGCCCTTGGTCACCGGCTGATTGTAAGCGATGATTGTGAGTGTTTCCATTGCCGCATTGGAAAGCGGCGTATTGCGCTTGATCTCGAGCGCCCGCCGGATGACATCTGCGTGTGCGGGGCGCGTTGTCAGCTGATAGCTGCCGCCGAGCGAGAGCACCTGCAAGGCGCTCCCGGTTTCCGTGTAAAACGCATCGAGCTGCGCTGCGAGCGCCGTGACCGTTTCTTCGTCGGTTTCCAGCGCCTCCGCGAGACGGGCAGGCTCTGTCGGTTCGCCTGCCGAGAACAGCACCGCTTCCAGCGCGGCACAGGTGGGTTCCATATTCATGTTTTCTTATCCTTTATGTTGCAGGAGCCGCGGCCGTCTGCCCGGCATCCTCGTGTATGCGCCGCTGCCGCTTTCCCGTGAGGAGCGACTCCCGGCTCACCATTTCGATCCGCGTGCCGTCATCGGAGATGCGCGTTCTGCCGTGTCTGGTCAGCTCTAAAATCGCAAGAAACAGCGCGACGCGGTCTGTGTTGCGCGTCACATCCGAGAAGAGCTCTGTGAGGCTCACGGTCTCCCTTGTGAAAAACTGCCGCAGCAGGTAGACCACCTTCGAGGCGACGCTTGTCACCTGATGGTGCATCTGCACGATGGAGTGTACCTTCTCGCCGGCTTCTCCCTCGCTGATGCCCTGCGGCATCCGTTTGAGCCCCATATTGCGGTAGACCTCGACCAGCAGCACGGGCGGATGCTCTCTGCGGTAGGTCGCATCGACGGGGAAGGGGATCGGCTTGCGGACGAAGATCTGGTCGCCGAGATACTGCCCGCGCAGGCGCTCTGCGGCGATCTTGCAGAGGGAATATTCAATCAGCGCGCCCTCCAGCTCCTTCTTGACCGCCTCAGCTTCTTCCGGACGCGGCAGGAGCGCTGCCGTTTTCATCCAGATGAGCTTGGCTGCCATCGCAAGGAATTCGCCCGCGAGCTCGTAATCCTGTTCTGCGCATTGCTGCATATAGAGCAGATACTGCTCCAGCAGCACGGAGATCTCAATATCGTGAATATCGAGCTGATGCTTGGCGATCAGGTGCAGCAGGAGGTCCATCGGTCCCTCGAAGACCGGCAGGTGAAATGAAAGCTCCGGCATGGCATCAACCTGCGATCAGCGGGATCCAGCCCGTGATCAGGCGGAACAGCGCATAGATCAGGTCGGAGAGAATGCCGAGCGGGAAGTTCAGCAGACCTGTTACGATGACAACGAGGAAAATGATGCGCACGAGCTGTTCATTCTGGCGGAACCACTCATCGACCTTTGCGCTGGTGAAATAGCCGATCACCTTGGAGCCGTCCAGCGGCGGGATCGGGAGAAGATTGAAGACAGCCAGCCCGATGTTGATTGTGATGAAATAATAGAGCAGATACCAGACGATCTTCGGTGCAGAGAAATCGCTGATGGAGTAGATCGCTTCCAGATTGTCCTGATACATGGCGGTGCATTCGTAGATGCGCAGGCCGATCATGCCGGCGAGTGCGGCAATCAGGTTGCTGACGGGGCCTGCCAGCGCAGTGATCGCGACGCCGAAGCGGATGCTGTGCTTGCGGTCAAAGCGGGCGGGATTGATCGGGACAGGCTTTGCCCAGCCGTAGCCGATGAGCAGCAGGCAGAGCGCACCGACCGGGTCAATATGCGCGATCGGGTTGAGGGTCATGCGCCCCTGATAGTTTGCGGTATCATCGCCGAGTTTATATGCCGTCCATGCGTGGGCGAATTCATGCAGCGGCAGAATGAGCAAAATAATCAGCACGCGGACAACGAGTTCTATCAGCGTGTTTCTGTCGAATGAGCCGGAAAACAGACCAAACATAGTGTGTGCTCCTTTCAGAAGATGGTTTACTCTTTATTATATCATAGAATATATGAAAAAGCAAGTATTGAACGGCATTTTCGGCTTATAGAAAAACGGCGCCGCATATATGCAGCGCTGATACAGAAGATTGCGCCATCGTTTTTCTGATATGTTGTTGCTGATATAAATCGGAATTTAGCGGGGAGCCCAACACGCCCAGCCGGCAGTATGAAAACTTGAGATTCCTGCTCCCCACGAAGCGGGGGTGACAACCCAAGGGGAAAGGGGGAGATTCGCTCCGCTCACAACCCCCTTCCCCCTTAGGTTTTCGCCCCCGAGCCCCCGCTTTCCTGATCCCCCATCCCCCTTTGGTACATCAACCGAAACAGAGAGAGGAGAGATAAGGAAGGGGAGCGCTCAATCGCAGAGCTTCACATGTATTTTCTGAGCAACACATAAATATGGTAAATTCTGATTTGTCTCAGCAGCAAAAAACACAATGCCCCTGCGTGCTTGTAACATGCAGGGGCAAAACATTTGTATGGTTATCTTCTTTTCTGCGCAGTGCCGCTCAGATCAGGTTTCGTTCAGCAGGTCGGTCATGTCATACATTCCCGCAGGCTTGCCCGCAAGGAACACCGCCGCATTGACGGAGCCCTCTGCAAACACGCGCTTCGAGCTTGCCGTGTGTGTGATCGAGATGGTTTCATCAGGACCCGCAAAGAGCACCTCATGCTCGCCGACGATCGTGCCGCCGCGGATGGAGTGCATGCCGATCTCCGTGATCTCACGCTTTTTGCGGACGCTGTGGCGGTCATAGACCGGGTGCTTCGGCGGGTCGGTCTCCCCGATGATGGCGTTCGCGATCATCAGTGCCGTGCCGGAGGGCGCGTCGATCTTCTGATTGTGGTGCTTCTCGATGATCTCAATATCGAACTGATTGCCGAGCACCTGTGCCGCCTTCTTCGAGAGCGCGAGCAGGAGCTGAATGCCGATCGACATATTGAAGGACGAAAACAGCGCGACCTGCTCCGATGCCTTGCGGATCTCGGCAAGCTGCTCCTCGGAGTAGCCGGTCGTCGCGAGGACAACGGGCGTGCCGGTCGCCTTCGCGTAGTCGAGCAGGGCACTCAGTGCGTTCGGGTGGCTGTAATCAATGATCACATCGGGCTTCTCGGGCATGTCCGCCGGGGTCTTATAGACCGGCACCGGGCAGCCGGGCGCCTCACCGATGTCGAGCCCGCAGAGGACTTCGCAGTCGGTGCGCTCGGAGATGCTGGCAAGGACATTCCTGCCCATCTTGCCGCAGATGCCGCTGATCGCAATTTTCAACATGTTTTTTACCTCCTGTGTATTTTATGGAACTCCTGTTATGCGTATGCCGCCCGCTGGAAAGCAGACGGCATAACGGCAAACTGAGAAAAATGCTGCGTGATGAAATCCTGACGGAATTACACCAGACCGTGCTTTGCAAGCTCAGCGCGGAGCACCGCAATGTGTGCGTCGCTCATTCTGCACAGCGGCAGGCGGCAGTCGCCGACCTCCCAGCCGATCAGGTTCATCGCTTCCTTCACCGGGATCGGGTTTGTCTCGATGAACAGTGCATTCACGAGCTTCAGATAGCGGAGCTGCATCTCTGCGGCGGTCTTGTAATCGCCTGCGAGTGCCGCTGCACACATCTCATGCGTCTCCTTCGGAAGCACATTCGAGAGCACCGAAATAACGCCCTTTGCGCCCAGAGACATCATCGGAATGATCATGTCGTCATTGCCGGAGTAGACCGTCAGCTTGTCGCCGCATGCCTCGATGAGCTTTGCGGTGTAGCTGATCGAGCCGACCGCATCCTTCATCGCGACGATGTTTTCGATCTCTGCGAGTCTTGCAGCGGTCGCGACCTCGATGGTCATGCCGGTGCGGGAGGGGACATTATACAGAATGATCGGGAGCTTCACGCTCTCTGCGACCGTCTTGTAGTGCTGATAGAGACCCTCCTGCGTGGTCTTGTTGTAATACGGGGTGACGAGCAGCAGGGCATCTGCGCCGGCTGCCTCCGCCTCCTGCGAGAGCATCACGGCAGTCGCGGTGGAATTGCTGCCCGTGCCCGCGATGACGGGAACTCTGTGTGCCGCATGTGCCACAGCAAAGCGCAGCACCTCGACATGCTCCTCCTCGCTGAGGGTGGAGCTCTCACCGGTCGTGCCGGCGATGATCAGCGCATCGGTGCCCTTTGCGATCTGGTCGTCGATCAGAGCGCCGAGCTTTTCGTAATTCACGGTGCCGTCGGCGTGCATCGGTGTCACGAGAGCGACGCCCGCACCGGTAAAGATCAACTGCTTCATAGCGGTTCCTTTCTCACATGGGATCCATGTGCATTCTTATAGCATTGTGCCGAATTCTTCCCTGAGCCACGCGCAGAGCGTCTGTGCTTCTGCTTCGGTAAAGGCATTTGCTGCGCCGTCGGGGTCTGCGATGCTGCCCTTCACAAGCAGCAGGTCGCCGTAGATCGGGCAGCCCGTATGATAGAAGCAGGTGCCCGTGAAATTCGCAGGCAGTGCCTTTTCTCCGCCGCGTGCATCAATGAGATAGCAGAGCGCGGCATCGTCAGGGAAGCCCTGCGGCTTGCGCGGCAGACGCAGCCGCTCTGTTACATCCGTATGCAGCAGCTCGCAGAGCAGTGCATCCGGAAGCGGTGCGGTTTCCTCTGCCGGGATTATCTGCAGCCCGCCCTCTGCAGGAATGCGGATCAGAAATTGCTCCAACGGCTTCTGCCTCCTTTTGCTCAGAGAATTCTCAGGAAATTGCGCAGGAGCTCCTGCGGCGTGACCGTCTCCCCGATGTTCATGAGTGCATCGGGCAGACCAAAGGAGAATGCGGGCAGCTTTCTGCCGGCATCCAGCTCGCGGATCGCATCGCGCACGGTCTCGGGCACAGCCTCATTGACCGGCAGGAAGATGCGTTCGGTATCGTCTGTATCGGAGATGACATGCGTCAGCGTGACGGCGCGCTTGGAGCCTGTCACGGCAATATACTCCGGCTCGCCCGAGAGCAGGAAGGCACGGTATTCAAGCAGCGTTTCCCGCACGCCGCACGCGATCATCAGCTCACTGAGGGCATGTGCCTCCAGATCTGTGGCGTCGTCGTGCAGCGCGAGCAGGCAGTCCCGCGGACGGGCGCTGCCGGTGTGCTCGCGCAGAAACTGCCGGAGCGGCTTGCGCTGTGCATTATACTGCTGAAAATACGATGCGACATAGGGGTAGAGCGAGGGCTCCGGCGGCGTGTAGGTCTGGAATGTGACCGCGCCGTAGAGCGGCTCATCGCCCCGCAGATCGACAGAAGTGATCTTCAGCGTGTCGTCCATCGGGCAAACAAACAGATGCTTCATTTGGGTGTCACACCTCGCGTTTCAGGATTCCTGTCAGTGAAAAAACAGCGGTTCAGTCGAAATAGCCCTTTGCGGCAAGGAGCTCTGCAAGCTCAACGGCACCGCCTGCTGCGCCGCGCAGCGTGTTGTGCGAGAGGCATGCAAACTTGTAATCAAAGAGCGTATCCTCGCGCAGTCTGCCGACGGAAACGGCCATGCCGCCCTCGAGCATTCTGTCGAGCTTTGCCTGCGGACGGTCCGGCTCCTCGAAGTAGTGGATGAACTGCTTCGGAGCATGCGGCAGACCGAGTGCCTGCGGCTCGCCGGAGAACTCTGCCCATGCCTTCTTGATCTGCTCGACCGTCGGCTTCTTCTCAAACTTCACGAAGACTGCCGCAGTGTGGCCGTCGGAGACAGCGACGCGGAAGCACTGGGTCGTGATAAGCGGGCTCTGTGCCTTCACGATCTCGCCGTTCTCGACCTTGCCCCAGATCTTCAGCGGCTCCTGCTCAGACTTCTCCTCCTCGCCGCCGATATACGGGATGAGGTTATCGACCATCTCCGGCCAGCGCTCGAAGGTCTTGCCGGCGCCGGAGATCGCCTGATAGGTGCAGGCGAGGACGGTCTTGATGCCGAACTCTCTGAGCGGGTGCAGCGCGGGCACATAGCTCTGGATGGAGCAGTTCGACTTGACTGCGATAAAGCCCTTCTTCGTGCCGAGACGCTTTCTCTGGGAAGCGATGACCTCGAGATGCTCGGGGTTCAGCTCCGGAATGATCATCGGGACATCGGGCGTGAAGCGGTGTGCGGAGTTGTTGGAGACGATCGGGCACTCCGCCTTTGCATATGCCTCTTCGAGTGCTCTGAGCTCATCCTTCTTCATGTCAACGGCGCAGAAGCAGAAATCGACGGCTGCTGCCATCTTCTCGATGTCCTTGCCTGCGTCCATGAGCACGATGTCTGCAAACTGCTCGGGCATCGGCTGATCCTTGAATGCCCAGCGGCTGCCGACTGCGTCACGGTAGGTCTTGCCTGCCGAGCGGGACGATGCCGCCATCGCCGTGACCTTGAACCACGGGTGATCTGCGAGCAGCAGCGCGAAGCGCTGACCGACCATGCCCGTGGCACCGATAATGCCGACCTTGAATTCTTTCATTGAAATACCCTCCGTTTCGTGATTGGGGCGAAAAAAATCCGCCTTCTGATGGGCGGACACTGTGCAGATTACGGGTTCCGCTTCGGGCTGCGGGTGCAGCTTCTGCGGAAAACCGGTCAGCACTCCACTGCATCGTCCTGCACGGCAAGCGGCCTTCTGCGAGCGGGAATCTTTGATTCCCGCCGACAAAAATCCGAGCCTTGCGAGGATTTTTGCGGTGACAGTTACGCACCTGTTCAATGCGCACCCAGCATAAGCCGTCTGCCGCGGCGGAATATGCTTCGGCGGTCTTGCCTTTTGCGCCGGAGTAAACGGGTCGGCACCCTGCTCCGGCGGGACTCATCAAGCCCGCGCCTCTGTCCGTGCTTCTATCATAGCACACTTCTCTGCATTTGTCAAGTAGCTGCGGAAAAAAGGCGGCAGATAAAAAAATACCCGTATAAAAGTATTGCCCCTGAGCGTTTCAAAGCACCCGGGGGCATTGTATGTTATATAGCTGCTCAGTGAATACATATGAGGCTCTGCGACTGTGCGCTTCCCTTCCTGATCTCTCCTCTCTCTGTTCTGGTACTCCCTCAGTGCGGCTTACTGCGGCAGAATCCAGACAGCCGCCATTAAGCCAAACAGCACAATGCTGCTGATGACCGCAGCCGGCAGAAGCCGCCTGACTTTTTCCTTTACGGCGTCATCGTCGATCACGGCTGCGGCCGGATGATCTTCCAGATACAGTACGCCGATCTGCCCGCCCGGGTGATATTCCCGCTGCATCCGCTTTACGGGGAGCTGCATCATTCTGGTTTCACATGCAGTGCCGTCTGCGTCAAATTCTGCGATCACGCGCACGGATCTGTGATCGCGCTCCGTCCAGACGATCGTACCCGTACAGGATTTCCCGCGCCGCAGAATTCTGGATACATCCCAATAGGAGATCCAGCAGCCTGCAATCATCAGCGGGTATTTTGCACAGTCCGTGACAGTGCTCCATGTATCAGATGTATCACGCAGGACGATGCAGACCGCGATCAGATACAGCAGCACCAGAAAAGCAGCGAGCAGCCGGATCTGGCTTTTCGGTATGACACGGAACAGCACCTCGGGCGCTGCAAGTTTCGGCTTTTCCGGGTGGCAGATCATCGGTACAGTCTCATCTTTCCGGAATTTATCCGGTCTGCTGAAATATGCATGCGTGTATTCTTTCCCGTCGATCCGATAGGAGATACGGACGCAGTCCGATACGCCCGCTTTGCTGCGGCGTGTGCGGACATCCGTGACTGTGCCGGAGACGATGCGCGGATTCTGTGACATGCGAAGCTGGTCGCGGCGGCGCAGGATGAAGAGAAGCATCAGCAGCCCGAATACCGCAGCCAGCGCCGCAAGAAAAAACAGTGCGACAGGTGACATGCAGAGCACCTCCTCCGATTATCAGCAGTATTATATCACACTCTGCCGGAGAATGCAAGGGCACGCGCAGGCCGCGTCGGATTATGTCGGATTCCGCATGCAGTGCAGCGAAAAAAACTGAAAAAAAACTGCGAAAAGGTCTTGACAAACAGCGGGCAGTGTGCTATAATGAAATCACACCAAACAGATAGGATATATGGGATTAGCATCTGCGCGGTATTGATGCAGCAGGGATCGCATCCCTCTGCCGATTTTATACTACATCATATGTAAAGGAGAAATAATCATGCGTGTATCGAAAACTATCACCGATCTCATCGGCGGCACCCCGCTTCTGGAGCTGACCGCAACCGAACAGGCAAATGAGCTGGGGGCAACTCTGCTCGCAAAGCTCGAGTATTTCAACCCGGCAGGCTCTGTCAAGGACAGAGTTGCGAAGGCTATGATCGACGACGCGGAGCAGAAGGGTCTCTTAAAGCCCGGCAGCGTCATCATCGAGCCGACCTCCGGCAATACCGGCATCGGTCTGGCATCCGTTGCAGCGGCACGCGGCTACCGTCTGATCATTGCAATGCCTGAGACCATGAGCATCGAGCGCCGCAACCTCATGAAGGCATACGGCGCAGAGCTCGTGCTGACCGAGGGATCAAAGGGCATGAAGGGCGCGATTGCCAAGGCGCAGGAGCTCGCCGCGGAGATTCCGAACAGCTTTATCCCGTCGCAGTTCACGAACCCCGCAAACCCGGCTGCACACAAGCGCACCACCGGCGTCGAGATCTGGAATGACACCGACGGAAAGGTCGATATCTTTGTCGCGGGCGTCGGCACTGGCGGCACGCTCAGCGGCGTCGGCGCCTATCTGAAGTCGCAGAATCCGGAGGTCAAGGTCGTCGCGGTCGAGCCCAAGAGCTCCCCGGTGCTCTCCGAGGGCACGGCGGGTCCGCACAAGATTCAGGGCATTGGCGCGGGCTTTGTCCCGGAGACGCTCAACACCGAGATCTACGACGAGATCATCGCGGTGACCAATGAGGACGCAATCAGCACGGGCAAGGCGATCGGCAAGGCGGACGGCGTTCTGGTGGGCATTTCGTCCGGCGCGGCGCTGTGGGCAGCGATCGAGCTGGCAAAGCGTCCCGAGAATCAGGGCAAGACCATCGTTGCACTTCTCCCGGATACCGGCGAGCGCTACCTCTCCACGCCGCTCTTTGAGTAAGCCCGCGTGGAGAGCCCGATAACTGAATCCCCGATATGCAGCGAACCCCCGCAGTTTTTTAGGACTGCGGGGGTTTTCCGTATCACCGAAAAAGTCACAGAGGGCGCGCAGATTCTGCCGGTGTTTCTTTCAGGCACAGCTCCCCTCTTATTCGGCATGCGCGGACGGGGCAAAAAAGGAGCAGCTCCGAAAAGCCGCTCCTTTTCCTCTGTGCACTTTCGTTCGTGCGTCCGGGCGCTTCAGATTAGTTCTGCGGTGCGCCCACAGGACATGTATCTGCACAAGCCCCGCACTCAACACATGCGTCTGCGTCGATCACATACTTGCCGTCACCCTCAGAGATCGCGCCGGCAGGACATGCGTCTGCACATGCACCGCACTCGAAGCACTCGTCACTGATCACGTATGCCATTGTGGTACCCTCCTATCACATGATTCCGGGACCCGTTTTCCCGGTTACCTCTATTGTATCATAAATTTCAAAAAATGCAAGCCCTTTTGGAAAAAAAATTTCACCGATTCCGCATTTTGTCCTTTTTATCCCTAAACTTGTGATATAGCAATTTTATACAAGGTACAGCATGATATTTATATATCGTTTCGTGTGTTGTGCAGAGTGTTAAAATACTTCATCGATTTGCAAAAGTCTTTACAACATCTTGACAAGAATCGGAATCTCTGGTATAATAGTTCTATTGTAGAGTATGTTGGAGCGGTATGCTCCGTATTCTGCAGCTGTATCAGATATTCCGGGTGCCCGGTTCCGCGCACCCGTCCGAAAGGTGGAGATTCAGTGAGAAAGAAAGCAGCAGCCCGGCAGCTTTCGGCGATCCTCAGCTCCGTGCTCGCCGTGAGCGTTTCGCTGCCTCCGGTCTGTTCGCCGGCACAGACTGCGGCGTATGCCGCGGAGGACGAAGGGCTCTATGAACTCAGCTTCGAGCGTGAAACAAGCTACAGCGATTACTATGACGCACATTCCGGGGAGCCGCGCCCCGCAGAGGAGATCACTGTCGCGGGCAAGGACTACCAGAGCGCAGAGGGCGGCGATTTTTCCGTCGGTTCGCTCGGCGAGGGCGCCGACAGAAGGGACGGTGTGCTCATCTGGAACAGCGCCGAGGGCTCTGTGTGCTTTGCGGTCGATGTCGCACAGGCGGGCATCTACTCCATGCGCATTTCCTATTACGCGATGGAGTCTGCGTCCAATCAGGTCGAGCTTTCGATGGAGATCGACGGCGAATCGCCGTTTGAATCGGCGTCGCGCATCTGCCTGAACAAGATTTTCGTCAACAAGACCGCGATCAAGACCGATTCGCGCGGCAATCAGGTGCGACCGGCGCAGATCGAGCAGCCCGCGTGGCAGTCCAAATTCGTCTACGACGAGGACGGTCTGTTCAATGACCCGCTGATCCTGTCGCTTTCGGCTGGGCAGCACACGATCACCTTCACCGGCGTCAAGGCGAATGTCGGCATCGAGTCCGTCACGCTCTGCCAGCCCGAGGGCACGGCGCACTATCAGGCGCCCTCCCCCGCCGAGCTCAGCGCGACCCCCTCGACGCTCTGCCGCATCGAGGGCGAGAGCGCGGCGTACAAATCCTCGTCGACGCTCTATCCGGCATACGACAACAACTACTACACCGTTTCGCCCTCCGACCCGGTCAAGATGGTCTACAACACGATCGGCGGCGCGAACTGGGATCAGGCTGGCTCGACGATCACATGGGAGATCCCCGCGGACGCGCTGCAGGGCGACGGCTGGTATAAGCTCGGCATCAAGGCGCGGCAGGAC
Organism: Oscillospiraceae bacterium; assembly: GCA_016291435.1. Taxonomy (GTDB): domain Bacteria; phylum Bacillota; class Clostridia; order Oscillospirales; family Ruminococcaceae; genus Firm-04. The sequence continues at coordinate 3,382 of JAEEXH010000049.1, read as the reverse complement.
GTCATGCGCGGCTTCTACTCCAACCGCAGAGTGCTCATCGACGGCGTGCTGCAGAACGACGCCTTCGCACAGGTCAAGTTCTACTACAACACCGACTGGAGCCTGACGACCGTCAAGGCGGGCGGCGACGACGCCTATATCTACCTGAAGGCAGGGCAGGCGCACACGATCACGCTGGAGGCAATGCCCGGTGAGATCGGCGACTCCATGCGCAAGCTGGAAAGCACCGTCGCGGACCTCAACACCTGCTACAAGCAGATTCTGATGATCACCGGTCCGAACCCCGACAAGTACAACGACTACTACGTCGAGGAGAGCGTGCCGACGCTGCTGAGCGACTTCCAGCGCCTCTCCAGACAGCTCAAGGACGCGCAGGAGGGCATCGAGAAGCTCTCGGGCACACTGGGCTCCGAGGCTGCCGCACTCCAGAGAATGTATGTCATTCTCGACAAGTGCGTCGAGAAGCCCACCCGCATCCCGAATTATGTCACGCAGATCAAGGACAACATCTCCACCATCTCCAACTTCATCTGCGACTACCGCGACCAGCCGCTGGAGATCGACTATCTCGAGCTGGCATCCGCGGACCGCGATTTTGCATCGCTCAAGGGCGGCTTCTTCAAACAGCTCTCCTTCCGCTTCCGGGCGTTCATCGGTTCCTTCACCGAGGATTACACGACCCTTTCCGATATCGACACGGATGCGGACGACGTCATCAGCGTGTGGGTCAACCTCGGACGCGATCAGGCGCTGGTCGTCAAGGAGCTCGTCGAGAATGAATTTGCGCAGCTGCACCCGGAGATCCCCGTCGCGGTCAATCTGGTCGTCGGCGGTGTCGTCGAGGCGACGCTCGCGGGCAAGGGTCCGGATGTCGCGCTCTTCCTCGGCGGCGAATTCCCGGTCAACCTCGCCTGCCGCGGGCTGCTCGTCGACATGAAGCAGTTCTCCGATTTCCCGCAGGTCACGCAGAATTATCAGAAGGACGCGACCGTGCTCTATTCCTACAACGGCGGCGTCTACGGCATGCCGCTGACGCAGAGCTGGACGATGCTCTTCTACCGCACCGATATCCTCACCGAGCTCGGCTTCCAGACGCTGCCGCGCACTTGGGACGACGTGATCGACATGCTGCCGGGTCTCCAGCGCAATCACCTCGGCGTCGGTCTGATTCTTCCCGCGACCAATGTCGCGGCGTCGACCGAATCGGGGCATACCTTCGCGACGCTGGTGCTGCAACAGGGGCTCAACTACTACAACCCCGAGCAGACCAGAACGCAGTTTGACTCCGTTGCGGCGATCCAGTGCTTTGAGAAGTGGACCGATTTCTACCGCGAATACAAGTTTGCGCAGACCTATGACGCATACAGTTATTTCCGCACCGGTCAGTATCCGCTGGTCGTCGCGAACTACAGCTTCTACAATCAGCTCTCCGTCGCAGCCCCCGAGGTCAAGGGGCTCTGGGACTTCACGGTCATGCCCGGCACGCTGAGCGCGGACGGCACGCTGAATCACGCCTCCAATTCCGGCGGCTCGGGCGCGGTCATCTTCAACAAGGTGAAGAACAAGGACGCTGCGTGGGAGTTCGTCAAGTGGTTCTGCTCGTCCGACGTGCAGACCGAATACGGCGCGGACCTCGAAGGTCTGCTCGGGCAGATGGGGCGCTATGAGGCTGCAAATGTCGAGACCTTAAAGCAGCTCAACTGGTCCTCCGCGGAGCTCGGCGTGCTGCTCAGTCAGTGGGAGTCGCTCACGGAGATCCCGATTCTGCCGTCGTCCTATGCGGTCACCAGAAACATCATGAACGCATTCCGTGAAACCGTCAACTCGAACGAAAACCCGCGCGATACGCTGATGTACTACAACAGCGACATGAACGAAGAGATCCAGCGCAAGCGCGAGAATCTCGGGCTGGACTGACGCGCGAAGGGAGGTATACGCTTGGATAAGGATCAAATCGGTGTCAGAACCAAACAGGAGCAGCGCCGCCTTCTCTGGCTTCAGATGAAGCAGAATAAGGACGCCTATCTGATGATGCTCCCGTTCATGCTGATCTTCATTATTTTCACGGTCATCCCTGTTGTGATGTCGCTGCCGATCGGTCTGACCGACTTCGACATGGTCAAGTATCCGCCGACATGGGTCGGGCTCAGCAATTTCTACAACCTCTTCCTCAATGACAGCATCTTTGTCAAGGCAATCCGCGTCACGCTGGTGTTCGCGGTGTTCACAGGTCCGCTGAGCTATTTCCTGAGCTTTCTGCTCGCTTGGCTCATCAACGAGCTCAACCAGACCCTGAAGGTCATCTTCACGCTGATCTTCTATGCGCCGTCGATGGCGTCGAGCGTCTATGCCGTCTGGCAGCTCATCTTCTCGGGCGACAGCTACGGCATCGCCAACTCCACGCTGATGAACCTCGGCATCACGACCTCGACGATCCAGTGGCTCACGGATTCCAAATACATCCTGACGGTCGTCATCATCGTGCAGCTCTGGGTCTCGATGGGCGCGGGCTTCCTCGCGATGCGCGCGGGCTTCCAGAACATCGACAAGTCGCAGTATGAGGCGGGCGCGATCGAGGGCATCAAGAACCGCTTCCAGGAGCTCATCTACATCACCATCCCCGGCATGGGCCCGTCGCTGATGTTCGCGGCGGTCATGCAGATCGTCTCCGCCTTCACTGCCGATATCGTCGCGCGCAATCTGGTCGGCTTCCCGAGCACCGATTACGCCGCTCACACCATCATGACGCACGCCTTCGACTACGGCTGGGTGCGCTACGAGATGGGCTACGCCTCCGCGATCTGCATGGTGCTGTTTGTTGTCATGTACTTCTGCAACAAGCTCATCAGCAGCATTCTCGGCAAATACATGGATTAAGGAGGGAGAACGATGGCAGTCAAAGACCCCAAAAAGCTCAAGGCGTCCAACAAGCGCGCCGGTCGGAAAATCGGCGGCACTGTCGCGATCTTCCTCTTCCTGACGCTGCTGAGCCTGTTCATGGTGCTCCCGATCTGGCTGATGGTCGTCAACTCGATCAAGCCGGTCAACGAGATGTTCATTTTCCCGCCGAAGTGGTACACGCTCAACCCCACGCTCGACAACTTCAAGGATACCTACCGCGTGCTCGGGCAGATGTGGGTGCCGTTCTCGCGCTATGTGTTCAACTCCGTGTTCGTGACGGTCTCCGTCACGGTGCTCCAGTGCATCTTTGCCTCGATGGCAGCCTTCTGTCTGGCAAAGGTGAAATTCCCCGGCAACAAGCTCATCAACGCGGTCATCGTGCTCGCGCTGCTCTATAACTCCAACGTCATCTACCTGATGCAGTACATGGTCATGGCGTAGCTGCACATGATCAACCGCATTGCAGCGCTGATTTTGCCCT
>JAEEXH010000048.1 GCA_016291435.1 Oscillospiraceae bacterium | reverse complement strand
GACGGCGACGGCGCACTGACCGTCAATGACACAATCATTCTGGCGCACGACAAATACTATGAGGGCGGCGCAGCAGCAGGCTTTGCCACCGCGCAGACCGACTGGGGCACCAGCATCACAAAGTTCTGGGGCAATGAGAACGGCGGCAGCTACGGCTATCTCGTGAATGACAAATTTGCATCCAGCCTGACCGACCCGGTCGCAGACGGCGATGCGGTCTATGCCTATGCCTATCAGGATGCTGCGGGCTACTCCGATCAGTATTCCTACTTCGATCAGATCACCGCAGACGGGCTCTTTGCAGGCGATGCATACACCCTGACGCTCACCGGTCTCAGCTTCGGTGCGGATTATTCCGAGCAGCGCAGCCCGCTTGCAGGCGCTGTCATCAAGATCAACGGCGCACCGACTGAGTATTCCACTGACGCAGAGGGCAAGGTCACCTTCCAGATCCCCGAGGGCGATTTCACCGTCAGCGCATTCTATGAGCCCGGTGACTTTGAGGACGGCAAGGCGCCGATCATCGTTCCGCCTGTCTTCCGAGCAAACGGCGCTGCGAAGGAGACCACTGAAACACAGGCAACCGAGACACAGGCAACCGAAACACAGCCTGTCGCTTCGACAACCACCACGGCTTCTGCACTCATGACCACAACCACCACGCAGGCTCCGGCAACCACCACGACCGCCGCGACCACGACCACGGCTGCTTCTTCCACCACTGCGCCGCCGACCGGTGAGACCCACGCTGCTTCTGCGCTTGGTCTGACTGCAATGCTGGCGCTCGGTGCTGCATTTGTGACACGCCGCCGTGAAGACTGATTCACTGCGTAATATTGCAGCCGCATGCTTCGCTCTCCTTCTGGTGCTGAGCAGCATGCGGCTGCTTTTGCCGTATGACGCATCTGCGGATGCCGACATTGCCGCGCTCGCGGAGGAAATCCTCACGGCGCAGGCTGACGGGGATGTGCAGGCATGGATCGACGGGGCACTCACGGAACGCGCCGGACAAAGTGCGCCCGATTTTTACATCACGGCGCTCGCTTCGCAGGGGGGCTATGATTTCTCGCGCTATGCGGAAAAGCTCTCGGGGGTCATCCCGGCGCTCGGTGCGGCAGAATAGGCTGCCTCGAAGGAACGCTGCGCGCTGGCATGGATCGCCGCCTCGGGCACAGTGCCCGCAGAATGCACGGCGCTGCTCGATCAGAACGCGGAGGCACTCGGCATCATGAGCCGCGTCTTCGGGCTGCATCTTGTGAATAACGGCGTATCTTCGCAGAAATACAGTGCACGGTATCTCTGCGATTACCTGCTCTCGCAGCAGTGTGCGGACGGCGGCTGGGCGCTCAATTCCCCATACGGCGACCCGGATGTCACGGCGATGGTCATGCAGGCAATGGCACCCTACCGCGCTGACGGCACGGTCTTCCCTGCGCTCGAACGCGGCATCGCATTTCTCTCGGAAAAGCAGCTCGAAACGGGCGCCTATAAAAGCTACGGCACGGAGAACGCGGAGAGCACCGCACAGGTCTGGATCGCGCTTTCGGCGCTCGGCATCGACGCCATGCATGACGCACGCTTTCAGAAAAACGGGCATACCGTGCTGGACGGCATCATGCAGTTTAAGCTGGGGGCGGGCAGCTATGCGCATATCATCGGCGGAAGCGAGAGCGGGCTTGCGGTGCAGCAGATCTGCACGGCGTATATCGCGGCGGGGCTTTCGCATCCTGTGTATCTCCTGCGGGGGGAGCCGCCTGCATTGCCTCAAATCGCACAGACGACAGAAGCGGCCGTCACAACTGTCACCGAAACGGCAGCAGCGTCAACAGCGGCAGGCAGCAGCGTGCCCCATGTCACGCAGCCAAACGCGACACTCCCGCTCAGCACGGCACCCGCGGGCACGGGCAGCACCCTCACGGAAACGGCAGCGGGCATGACAGAAACAGCCTCCGCACAGGCTGAAAGCAGCTCGACTGCTTCTGACACAGGTACAACTGTAATTTATACAGATACAACTGCATTTGTCACCGGGTCTTCCTACAAGACGCTGGACACGGAGCTGCTGACAACGGCGCCGCCCGATACGCCGGAGCCGCAGAAAAAATATCCCTATCGCCTGCCGATGACGGCGGGTGCGGGTATGCTCTTTGCGGGGATTGCGGTCATATGCTTTCTGCGCGGAAAACGCTCACCGAAGACCTATCTGACGCTTGCTGCGGGCTGCGGCATCGTGATTGCGGCGGTGTGGCTGATCCGCTTTGACACGCCGGAGGGCTACTATCAGACGGAGACAAAGGGCGGCGGCACGGTGACGATGGAGATTCGCTGCGATGTGATCTGCGGGCTGCCGGGCAGCGAGAAATTCCCTGCGGACGGCGTGATGATGCAGAACACGGAATTTTCCATTGCGGAGGGCGAGAATGCGCTGACGCTGCTCTATGACGCAGTGAAGGCGAACCGCCTGCAAATTGAGGTAGACGGCATCTCGGGGGATGTCGTGGAAACGGCGTATGTGCGCGGAATCGGCTCGCTGTACGAACTGATGTTCGGTGATCTCTCGGGCTGGACATACACGGTGAACGGGGAACGCCCGCCGGTCGGCTGCGGGGCATACACGCTGCATGACGGCGACCGGGTCGCATGGCTGTATACGGTGAATTTATAGAAATGAGCATCTTGGAATAATACAGTGAAATGATAAAATATGAAGAGAATGAAATTGCTTCGCAATGAAATCCTGACGGATGAAATGCTGCGCATGAAATCCCTGCGGGAATTCAGGCAGGGAGCACGGCATGTCCAATAGCTGCGAACAGCAGCGTCAACGGTTTGTCACTGGGCGTCTTCGGTTGGGCTCCCGGAGGCACAATGCCCGCGGGGGCTCCCCGCATTTAATAAAGGCGGTGAGATTATGCGCAGCTTTGAAACCATGAACCCTGCGGCGGTGAGCGTGCAGCTTTTGCTCGCCGCCTGCATCACGCTCTTTTGCCTGGAGCCCTCGCTGCTCCTGATCTCGCTGCTCTGCGGGCTCTCTTATTTTGTCCTCAGAAACGGCGGCGGCAGCCGCGGCTTTCATCTCGCGGCGCTCGGCATCCCTGCGCTCTTTGCAGTGCTCAATCCCCTCTGGAATCAGCACGGCGTCACGGTGCTCTTTTTCCTCAATGACCGCGCCTACACCCTCGAAGCCCTCTGCTACGGCGCTGTGACCGGCGTGCGGCTCGCGGCGGTGCTCTATTGGTTCCGCAATTTCAGCGACCTCATGACCAGCGAAAAGCTCTTTTACCTCTTCCGCTTCCTCTCGCCGAAGCTCGCGCTGATCTTCACGGTCGCGCTGCGCAATATCACCCTGTTCCGCGTGCAGATGCACAAAATTCAGGAGACACAGCGTGCGGCAGGGCTCTACCGCGAGGGGCATTTGATCGACGATCTCCGCGGGGGACTCCGGGTCTTCTCCATTCTGCTCACATGGGCGCTCGAAAACGGCATCATCACGGCATCCAGCATGTCTGCGCGGGGATACGGCTCCGGCAGGCGCACAAGCTGCACGTTTTATCGCTGGACAAGGGGCGATGTGATCCTGCTGCTGCTGTCGCTTGCGCTCTCGGCGGCGTCACTCGTGCCGATCGCATACGGCGCATTAAAGCGTGAATATTACCCTGTCTCCGTGCCGCCTCATTACGGCGCGGGCTATTTTCTGGCAGTCGGTGCATATACGGCACTTGCCCTGCTGCCGCTGATCTATGCCGGAAAGGAGGCGCTCACATGGCACAGCTTGCGGTCAGAAATCTGACGGTTACCTATCCCGAATGCAGCACACCCGTTGTCTCGGCGGTGTCGTTTTCGCTGGAAGCGGGCGAATTTGCCGTGCTCTGCGGCGCCACCGGCTGCGGCAAGACCACGCTGCTGCGGATGCTCAAGCAGGAGCTCCGCCCGAAGTGTACGCAGTCGGGCACTGTGACCTTTGCGGGGGTTCCCCTCGGGGGGCTCGACGCACGGCGCTCCGCTTCGGAGATCGGCTTTGTGATGCAGCACCCCGAGCAGCAGATCGTCACCGACCGCGTGTGGCATGAGCTTGCCTTCGGGCTTGAAAACCTCGGCACGGAGATTGCCGTGATGCAGCGCAGAATCGCAGAGATTGCCTCCTATTTCGGCATCGAAGACCTGCTGGAGCGTGACCCCGCGACGCTCTCCGGCGGGCAGAAGCAGCTCCTGAATCTTGCCTCTGTGATGATTATGCAGCCGCGGCTGCTGCTGCTCGATGAACCGACTGCCCAGCTCGACCCCATTGCGGCATCGGATTTTCTCACGACCCTGCAAAGGCTGAACCGCGATTTCTCGACGACCATTCTGATCGCGGAGCACCGGCTCGAAGAAGTCATCCCGATAGCAGACCGCCTGCTGGTGATGGAGAAAGGCAGGCTCATTGCGGACGCTGCCCCGCGGGAGGTGCTGCGAAGGCTCCCGCAGGATGCCCCTGTGCTCGGCGGAATGCCCGCTGCGGTGCGGCTCTGGTATGAAGCGGGGGGCGAAGGAGAAGTGCCCCTCTCGGTCGCGGAGGCAAGGCGGACGCTGATGCCGCAGTTTGCGAATACCGTCCGTGCGCTGCCGGAAAAGCCCGCGCCGCCCCTCACAGAGCCCGCGGCGGAGCTCAGAGAAGCGTGGTTTCGCTATGAAAGGCGCGGCAGAGATGTGCTCACAGGGCTCAGCCTCACCGTCTCAACCGGCGAATTCTATTGCCTGATCGGGGGCAACGGCGCGGGAAAATCGACGGTGCTGCGTGTGCTCTCGGGTGTGTCGCAGTGCTATGCGGGCGAGGTGCGGGTCTTCGGGAAGCGCCTGCGGGAATACAAGGGGCGCTCGCTGCATCAGGGCTGTGTAACGCTTCTGCCGCAGGATGTCGGGACGCTCTTTCTCTGCAACACAGCAGAGGAGGAACTCAGAGAGGTTGACAAGCATTTTTCTGAGAAGCTGCGTGATTTTCCGTTTGACCTCTCCCCATATCTTGCCATGCACCCCTATGACCTCAGCGGCGGTCAGCAGCAGATTTTAGCGCTTGCGAAGGTGATGCTGACAGAGCCGCGTCTCCTGCTGCTTGATGAACCGACGAAGGGGCTCGATGCCGCATCGAAGGCACAGCTTGCGGAGGTGCTGCACGGGCTGAATGCACGCGGCGTGACGGTGCTCTGTGTGACGCATGACATTGAATTTGCAGCCTGTCATGCCGACCGCTGCGGCTTTCTCTCACGCGGGACGCTGATTGCGGCGGATACCCCGGCGGCTGTGTTTTCAGGCAACGCATTCTACACGACCGCGGCAAGCCGTATCTCCAGAGGGTTCTATGACCGTGCGGTGACAGTTGCCGATGCTGCGGCGCTGTGCCGGCAAAACGGCAGACGGAAGGGGGACGCCGCATGCTCCTGATCCGCTCGGAACGCCTGCGCCGAACGCTGCAATTTGTGCTGCCCTTTGCGGTGATGCCCGCGGTGCTGCTGCTGCCGAAGGAGACGATGGGGCAGTATTATGCGTTCATCAGCTTTGTGATGGTGCTCTGTGCGCTGCTGCTTTTCCTCGCGGGATTTGACCGCAGGGAGCTCGGGACAAGGCGCATGATTCTGGTCTCGGTGATGACGGCGCTCTCTGTGGTCGGGCGGCTGCTGCCGGTCATCAAGCCGATCACGGCACTGACGGTGCTCTCGGCGCTGTATCTTGGCAAGGAAGCGGGATTTCTCGTCGGGGCGCTCTCTGCGGTGCTCTCGAATTTCATCATGGGGCACGGTCCCTGGACGCCCTTCCAGATGCTTGCCTGGGGGCTGATCGGGCTCTTTGCGGGGATTCTCTCGAAGCCGCTGCTGCGCTCCCGGCTGCTGCTTTACGGCTACGGGCTCCTCTCGGGCGCGGCATATTCGCTGCTGCTCGATGTCTGGACGACCGTCTGGACATACGGGGAATTCACGCTTGACGCTTACGCGGCGGCGATCTCGACCGCGCTGCCCTATACGATTTTATATGCGGTCTCGAATGTGCTCTTTCTTGCGCTCTTTGCAAAGCCCATCGGCGACAAGCTGCACCGCATTGAGGTAAAATACGGCTTATGAACAATGCGCAATTCGCAATGCGCAATTCGCAATTATTCTCTGCGATTTGCACAAAAATTCTGCATTTGACAGCGTTTGACAACCTATAAGGAGTATGTCAAGTTGTCAAGTTGTCAAGTCTCTGCGATTTGCACAAAAATTGCGTGTATTCAGACATGAGAATTGTCATTTGCATCTTTCAAAGTGTATGCAAATGGCAAATGGCAAACGGCGCGGAGCGCGGGGAGCCCCCGCTGGCGTTTCCCTCCGGGCGCATCAGCCGAAGACGCCCAATGACAGACCGTTGACGCTGCTGTTCGCAGCTATTGCAAATTTAGTTCTCCCTGCTTTACTTACTAAGAAGCGCACGTTATAAGGAGGTGCGCTTCTTGCTCTCCTTGCGCTTCTTGGCACGGAGCCCGTGCAGGCGTTTTGCCTCCGGGAGCCCAACCGAAGACGCCCAATGAAAGATCATTGACGCTGCTGTTCGCAGCTATTGGACATGCCGTTCGCCCTGCCTGTATTCCCGCAGGGATTTCACTGCGAAGCAATTTCATTGCGCAGCAATTTCATTCTTCATTCTCTTATCACCTGTATATTTTACAGTCAGCATATACAATTTTAAGATACTCACTCTCTATAAGGGGTGAGTTTCTTGATCTCCTTGCTCTTCTTGACCCGGAGCCCGGGCTGGCGTTTCCCTCCGGTCGCCCAACCGAAAACGCCCAATGACAGACCGTTGACGGCGCTGCTCGCGCCTATTGCAAATCCCGTTCGCCCTGCGTGTGTTCTCTCGGCATCTTGCACAAAAATTCTGCATTTGACAGCGTTTGACATTTTCATAAGGGCTGTCAAATTGTCAAGTTGTCAAGTCTCTGCGATTTGCACAAAAATCGCGTGCGTTCAGACGCGAGAATTGTCATTTGCCTCTTTCAAGGCGTGTGCAAATGGCAAATGGCACGGAGCCCGTGCAGGCGTTTTGCCTCCGGGAGCATCAGCCGAAGACGCCCAATAACAGCCCGGCGACGCTGCTGTTCGCAGCTATTGCATATTCCGTTCGCCCTGCTTTACTTATTAAGAAGCGCACTTTATAAGGAGGTGCGCTTCTTGCTCTCCTTGCGCTCCTTGATCATCTTGATATTCTTGATGCAGCAGAATGCACAAAAATTCTGCATTTGACAGGCTTTGACATTTTCATAAGGGCTGTCAAGTTGTCAAGTTGTCAAGTCTCTGCGATTTGCACAAAAATCTCGCGCGTTCAGACATGAGAATTGTCATTTGCCTCTTTCAAGGCGTGTGCAAATGGCAAATGGCAAATCACTTTCGCTGATGAAAGGCACGGAGCCCGTGCAGGCGTTTTGCCGTCCGGGCGACTGACAGAGAGTGCCCGCGGGTGACTCCCCACGGGGTGGGGAGATGTCCGAAGGACAGAGGGGACGGGCGGTTCCGCTCCCGCCTTCTTGCCTCCCATGAAAGGGGAGGGGGACCGCCGCCAAAGGCGGTGGTGGAGGGGTTCTCTGCGGCGTGCGGTCGCTCTCAACCCCTCAGTCGCTTCGCGACAGCTCCCCTGTTAGGGGAGCCGAGATACGGTGCGTCCAAAAGCTGCGATCAGCAGCGTCATACCTAGTTGTTGAGCACTCTCTGCTGCGCCTCCCGGAGGCACATTGCCCGCGGGGGCTCCCCGCCCGGGTGAATACTACATTAAAGCTGGAGAAATATATGCAAACAGTATTCGGATTCATCATCACATTTCTGATTGCGGCAGCAGCCGCCTACCTGATCGGCAGCCTGAACGGCGCCATCGTGAGCGTGCGTCTCCTAAAGCATGCGGATGTCCGCGATTTCGGCAGCGGCAATGCCGGGCTCACCAATGTGCTCCGCTGCTTCGGCAAGGGCTGCGGCATCCTGACGCTCCTCATCGACCTCGGGAAAGGCGCCTGTGCCATGCTGCTCGTGCAGGGGCTCTGCAAATGGCTGCATCTTTACGCCATGCCGGACGGCGCGGGCAGCGATTACCGCTGGACGCTCTATCTCGCGGCTGTCTTTGTCGTGCTCGGGCATGTCTTCCCCCTCTGGCACGGCTTCAAGGGCGGCAAGGGCGTTCTGGTCGGCGTCAGCGTCTTCCTCGTGATCTCGCCGCTCACATTTCTCATTCTGATGGCGATCTTCGCCGCTGTGCTGCTCTGCTCAAAATATGTCTCGCTGGCTTCCTGCACCGCAACGCTCTGCGTCATCCCTGTGACGCTTGTGACGGAGCTCCTGCGCTGCAAGGGTGCATGGGGCATGCCTTGTCTTTATACCGCACTGATCGTGTGTGCGGCGTTTCTCATCGTCTGGAGCCACCGCGAGAACATCCGGCGCCTCAGAGCGGGCACCGAGCGCAGAATCGGAGAGAAAAAGCAGAAGGAGTGAATCTCATGCCGGTTCAGACGGATCTCAGGCATCCCTGCCGCAAGGCGTTTTTCTGGGCAGCCGTGCTGTTTCTCCTGAGCATGCTGCCCCTTCTGATTTCCTCGCACGGAAGGTATTTCTATTCAGGCGACATGAATGTGCAGTATGTGCCGTTTCTGTCCCATCTGAGCGAAATGCTGCACAGCGGCGGGCTCCCTGCCTTCGACTGGCAGACAGGGCTCGGCACCGATACGCTCGTGACCTACGGCGGCTATCTGCTCTCGCCCTTTTCGCTGGTGCTCTTTCTGCTCCCGCCCGCAGCGCTTCCTTACGGCATCACGCTGATGACCGCAGTGAAAATGGGCATCACGGCAGCGTCGGCGGCGTTCTGGTGCAGGCAATATGTGAAGCAGAACCGCACGGCATTCATCTGCGGCATGCTCTATGCCTTCTCGGGCTTCCAGCTCTTCAATCTGGTCTATCCCTTCATGGATACGGTCTGCCTCTTTCCGCTGCTGCTCTATGCCTTTGACAAGCTGGTGACAGAGCGGAAGCGGCTCTGCTTTGCGCTGCTGCTCGGCGTGAACGGTTTTATCAATTCGCTGCTGCTCTATGCGGCGTGTGTGTTCATCATGCTCTATTATATCGTGCGGGTCGCGTGCGGGTCGTTCCCGAAGCCGCGGCTCTCCGATTTCCTCTCGCTTGGCGTCGAATCGCTTGCGGGCGTGTTTCTCTCGGGGCTTTCGATGCTGCCCTTCGGCCTTGCGATGATGAACAATGCCCGCGCAGGGCTCCTGATCTTTGACGGCGATCTGCTGCTGTATCCCGAGCGGGGGACGATTCTGCGCATCGTGCAGTCGATGCTGCTGCCTCCGGAGATTGCAGGGCAGGGCTGGTATTTTGATGCGAGCATGCTCTCTGCTTCGGCGCCTGCGCTCTTTCTCCCGCTGTTCCTGATTGTCGGTGCGGCGGCTGTGCTGCGCCGTGACCGCAAAGCGTGGTATGCAAGGCTGATGACGGTCTGTGCCGTCTTTGCCTGTGTGCCGCTGCTGAACAGCATCTTCTCCACGCTGAATCTGCAATATTATGCGCGGTGGTTCTTCTGCCCCGTGCTCATTCTCGTGATGCTGACGGGCAAATATATTGAAGATATGGACACGCTGGATGCGAAGCCGGAATACCGCGTGACGGCGGCAGCGCTGGCGGTCTTTCTGGCAGTCGGGTGCTTTACGGTGCTGCCCCGCAGCGATCTCCCGGATTTCAGGCGCGCATGGATCTATGCGGCTGTGTTCAGCATTGCCTCAGTCTGTGTGCTCTGGCTGCTGATGCACCCGGAGCTGACGGAGAAAACGCGGCTCCTGCATCCCTTCCGCAGAAAAAATCTCCCGCAGATCACGGCTGTCTTCTGCACGATGCTTTTCTTCCAGAGCAACTTTTCCGCCGCGCAGGCGGAGGTCGGGGAGTATGCCGAGCGCTATCTTCGCACCTGTTACAACAGCGGCGTTCCGCTCAGCACCGGCGACAGCGGCTTTTACCGCATCCGCAGCAGCGGCACCGAGGAAATGAACCTCGGGCTCAGGGAGGGCATGCCGAATCAGTCGCAGTTCTATTCGACTGTCTGCGCCACAGAGAGCGCGTTCTTCGCCTATGCGGGTATCCCGCGGCAGCAGGGCTGTGAATCGAAGATGTCTGACGCTGCGCTCGCAAGCCTGCTCTCGGTGAAGTATGATTTCTTCCGCAATCTCCCGCTGACCGGCGGCGTGGCGGTTGAGCCGGAGGATGTGCTCCGCTCGAAGCTCTATGAAGCGCCCGGCTTCACGGATTATACCCTCTGCGGCAATTACATGGTCTTCCGCAATGACTGCTATATCCCGATGGGCTTCACCTATGACTGCGCCCGCCCGATCTCTTCCGTCCTGCCAAATACGGAGGCGGGGGAATCCGACCGCGTCAAGCGCCAGCGTCAGATGCTAAAGGCGATCTGGCTGACGGATGAACAGATCGAAAAATACGGCAGATTCCTCCCGCCGATCACGGATGATGTGTTTGACGATACCTCGGATGAGACCTATTTTGCGGACTGCGCAGCGCGTGCGGCTTCTGCCTGCGAGGTCTTTTCCCCCCGCGGAGACGGCTTTGATGCGGAGATCACGCTCCCCGAGGAGAATCTGGTGTTCTTCTCCGTGCCGGTGCAGGCGGGCTTTACCGCGTATGTGGACGGGCAGCAGACGGAGATTGAGTCCGTCTTCGGCGGGCTTTCGGCGGTGTATGTGCCGAAGGGGCATCACAGCATCCGCTTTGATTACAGGACGCCCGGTCTCAGGGCAGGCATTGCCGTGAGCCTTTGCAGCGCGGGCGTGCTTGTGCTGTATGCAGCGGCAGCATGGGTGCTCCGCAAAAAGTATACAGGGAGTAATAAAGGCACAGGAAAATTACACAAACCGTAATGCACATTTTCGGCGATATGCCGGATACGGCACCCTGTTTGCAGGCGTGAAAAAATGTGAATATATTGTGAATTGAAAACATACAGCGTTCCCCACAAATTTCCACACGGATTTTTGTGGGGAATTGCTATTATTTAAGCGGAAACTGCTTGAATAATTCAAAAACAGTTCATGAAATGTTCACATGTTATCCATATATTACTATCTGTTTTGTGTTATGATGAAAGTGTCGGATTCCGACCCAAAAATGAGAGGGATTTTTGGAGCGGACACACACAATTCTATATTTTTGAGAGGGGAATTTTACACATGAGACACACGCTGAAAACCCGTGTCGCAGCAGCCGCTATGAGCGCGGCGGTTGCGTTCACCCAGTTCGGCGGACTCGGCATCGCAGCTCCGGCTGCCGTCCATGCTGCGTCCTCCGACAACTACGCGAAGCTGCTGGAGTACAGCCTTTACTTCTTCGACTGCAATATGTGCGGTGCGAACACGGACTGTGCGATTCAGTGGCGCGGCGCCTGCCACACCAGCGATGAGGTCGTCGGCGGCTACCACGATGCAGGTGACCACGCAATGTTCGGTCTGCCGCAGGGCTATGCAGCCTCTACCATCGGCTGGGCATACTATGAGTTCCCGGATGCCTTCAAGCAGGCAAAGCAGGAGACCCACTTCAAGACAATCTTCAAGCACTTCACCGAATTCTTCAAGAAATCTGTCAAGATGAGCGGCGATACCGTCACGAGCTTCCTCTATCAGAAGGGCTCCGGCGTCACCGACCATCAGTACTGGGGCGCACCTGAGAAGCAGGAGCAGACACAGGGCAACCGCAAGATGTACTGGACCTCCAACAGCGCGTCCGACATCGCAGGCGACTACGCAGCAGCGCTCGCACAGGACTATCTGTTCTACGGCGACGCAGAGTCCCTGAAGATCGCAAAGGCGCTCTATAAGTTCTCGACCCAGTATAACAAGATCGAGACAAACGGTCCGGTCGAGGGCAAGGATACCTTCTACTACGCAGGCACAAATGCCAGCGCACAGGATGAGCAGGAATGGGCTGCTGCATGGCTCTATCTTGCCACCAAGGATGACTACTACAAGCAGGAAATGGAAAGCCACAAGCATCAGTACCTCGGCTGGGCTCACAACTGGAACACCGTTGCACAGGGCGCTGAGATCCTCCGCGCAGAGATCAACGGCAACTGGGGCAGCTGCATGAGCTGGGCAGAAGGCTCGATGCAGGAGAAGATGGTCTCCGGCTACTACCACCTCGACAGATGGGGCAGCGCAAGACTGAACTGCGGCATGCAGCTCGCTCTGCTGGCTGCTGCAAACCGCGGCCACGGCAATTACTATGACTGGTGCAAGGGCCAGATGGATTACATCCTCGGCTCCAACCCGTTCAATGTCTGCTTCGTCACCGGCTTCGCTTCCAACTCCGCGAAGAACACCCACCACAGAGCAGCTTCCGGCTGGAACGGCTATGAGGAAATGGGCAACAGCACCGTTTACAGCCCGAACGGCCATGTGCTGATCGGCGCGCTCGCAGGCGGTCCCTACACCCCGGAGAACGGCGGCGGCAGCCTCCAGTACACCGATTCCGTCAAGGACTATGTCGGCAATGAGGTCGCGGTTGACTACAACGCATGCCTCGTCGGCGCAGCAGCAGGTCTGCTCCAGAAGTATAAGACCGGCTCTCCCGACAGCACCATCACCGGCGTGAAGAATGTTGTCCTCGATGACGGCAGCTCGATCGTCACCCAGGATACCAACAACACCGAGCAGTCTCAGACCACCACCACGACCACCACGACCACCGGCGGCGGCTCCTCCTCTGAGGACGGCGTCTATGAGCTCAAGGTCGGCAAGGCTTACAACTACGACAACATGCCCGAGAATGACCGCATGATCGGCTTCAAGTATGAGGACTTCGGTCTCACCGCAGGCTCCTCCGAGAAGATCAAGAAGGTCGAGGTCAAGCTCTCCGGCAACGGTCTCAGCATCTGGCAGGGCGCATTCGGCTCCTCCACCACCGTCGCGGCAGATGACTACTGGACTATGACCGATCAGATGGAGAAGTCCCTGAACGGCAGCACCGGCACGATCACCTGGGAAGTCCCGGCTGCGACCGCAAATATCATCCAGTACGGCTACGGCGGAGAGGTCAAGATCGGCTTCTGGTACATCCAGAATTCGCAGTTCACGATTGATTCCGTGAAGATCTACACCGACGGCAAGGGCGCAACCACCCCGACCACCACGACGACCACTTCCACCACCACGACAACGACCACGACCACCACGACAACTACTACCACCACAACGACCACAACGACCACGACCACCACTTCCACCACCGTGAAGCAGGCAAACTTCCCCGGCGACGCTGACTGCAACGGCATCCCGGAGCTTGCGGACGCAGTGCTTCTTGCACGCGCCATCGGCGGCGGCACACAGCTCAGCGTGCAGGGCGCAGCAAACTGTGATGTGGACGGTCAGACGGGTCTCTCCAACAACGACCTGAAGATGATCCTCCAGGCGCTCGCAGGTCTCATCGAGCTCTGATCCCCTGCGCAGGGCACACAACACATGGCGAAAACACGGGTACGGCCCATCTGCGGCCGTATCCGCGTTCGCATATAAAAAATTTTTTGGGGGGATATCGAAAGATATCTCATTGACCCGGTTTCCGCAGGGTCAGGAAAGAGGAGGCGTTTACCATGCGGCAAAATTCCATTCTTCACAAGGCGCTTACCGTCGGCGTGAGCGCGGCGATGCTGGCAACCTCAGTACCGCTCAGCGGCATCTCTGTCTCAGCAGAGAGCAGCAACAACTACGGCAAGGCACTGGCACTCTCGCTCTATTTCTTTGATGCGAATGCCTGCGGCACAGGCATCACGGACGGTCCGCTCACCTGGCGCGGCGACTGCCACACCTATGACGGCGCGGCGCCGGTCTCTCAGGCAACAGGTCTCCCGAGCTCCGCACAGAGCCTCGCAGACCCCGACGGCGACGGCAAGATTGATGTGTCCGGCGGCTATCACGATGCGGGCGACCATGTCAAGTTCAATCTGACCATCGGCTTTGCGATGAACTGCCTTGCGGCTGCCGATTACCTCAATGACGGCGCCTTCAAGAAGGCGGGCTGCATGGATCACTTTGCCTATGTCTTAAAGCGCGGCGCGGATTATCTCATGAAGACCACGCTCCTGGACGGCAGCGGCAATGTGCAGGCGATCTGCTATCAGGTCTCCGATCTCGCCGACCACGGCTACTGGCAGTCTCCCGAGGTGCAGACCTATCAGCGCAATACCTACTGGATGTCGGCAGGCAACAACAACACGAAGATCTGCGGCGATATGGTCAACGGTCTCGCGGGCACGGCTTATGCGCTGAAGGACTATGACCCTGAGTATTCCGCGAAGTGCCTCAAATATGCAAAGGCGATCTTTGACTTCGGCAAGGCAAACAAGGGCAACAATCAGGAAGGCAACGGCGGCATGTACGGCAACAGCGGCGATTCGCAGGATGAATTCCTCATCGCACATGCGTGGCTCTGGCTGAACGGTGTCATGACGCAGCCGACCTGCGTGCCGAACAGCAAGCAGTATTCCTCCGAGTACGGCTCCGAATACGACGGCTATATCGTCTCGTGGGATAAGCAGTATCAGCTCTATTCCGCGATGATGTATAAGAAAACCGGCAACCAGTCCTATAAGAACGAGCTCCAGGCGGAGTTCAACGATCAGGCACAGGGCAGCGTCAGCAACTATCTGCAAAAGTACAATACCAAGTGGGGCTGGGGCAATTCCCGCTATAACTGTGCATGGCAGATGACCACGCTCATGCTCGCAGACGGCGACGCGAACTCCGATTACGCGAAGTGCGCACAGTTCCAGATGGATTATATCCTCGGCGCAAACAGCTACAACTACTGCTTCCTCGTCGGCTACACCGACTCTTACCCGACGCATTATCATCACAGAGCCTCGAACCCCGGCACCGGCGATGCGAATGCGGACACAGCGGCGAAGTATCCCTGCTACGGCGCGCTGATCGGCGGCCCTGATGACAGCGGCTACCGCGACACCACGGCAGAATACCGCTACACCGAGCCGGCGCTTGATTACAACGGCTGCTTCGCGCTCGCCTGCGCAGGTCTCTTCAATCTGTTCGGCGGCGACGGCTCCGCTGTGAAGGAGATCACGCAGAATGCGCCCGAGATCAACGACAGCTTTGTCTTCGGCAGCGGCAATTCGCAGGAGACTGAGACGACCACGACCACCACGACCACCACGACCACGGATGGATCCACCAACACCGTGATCGCTGATTATGCGACCCAGTTTGACTATGACAGCAACCCGATGCAGGTCGGCGAGCGGCGCATCATCCGTGCCTATGACCCGGCACCCGGTGCGAAAACACCGTCTGTGCTTTATATCAGCGGCCACTCCGACAACATTGAGGTGAATTACTCCGGCAGCGGCGATACCTTCTCCGTCACCGCACTGGCGCCCGGCGATGCCTATGTGACGGTCAACTGCGGCAGCACGGCGTTCTCCGGACAGTTCAAGATCCAGATCGTCGAAAGCTCGACCGGTTCTGAGGAAAAACTCAGCACCTTCCCCGGCGACGCAGACTGCAACGGTCTCCCGGAGCTCGCGGATGCAGTGCTTCTCGCACGCGCCATCGGCGGCAGCGCTGAGCTCAGCGTGCAGGGTGCAAAGAACTGCGATGTGGACGGCACGGCAGGCATCGGCAACGGCGACCTGACCCTGATCCTTCAGGCACTCGCAGGTCTCATTGAGCTCTGATCCTATGAACCCCGGATCGCGCATGGGAAACTGTGCGCGATCTGCGCATTCTATCATTTCAACACGGAGGAATAAGATGAAACACAACCGACTGCTTCTCTCTGCCCTGTTTTGTGCGGGACTGCTTGCTTCCGGCTGCGGCGATGCGTCCAGTGTCCCTGCGGAGCCCACGGCAAGCCTCGCGGAGACCACGACCGCTGCGGCGGAGACCACAACTTCCGCGGCGGAGACGACAACAGCATCCGCCGCTGAGACCACAGCTTCCGCGGAGACAACCACAGGCAGCACGGCAGCACAGACCGCGGAGACCGCCGCAGGCAGCACAGCGACAAAGACCGCCGGTTCCGTTACGGAGGAGCTCAGCCTGCTGGCACAGCTCGCAGACCGCATTGAGCACACCGACGACGCCGTGGAGCTGCACTATGCCTTTGAGGATGAGGGGCTGCGCATTGCGGGCGATCAGGTCATTCACGGCAGAAGCTATTATATGCGCAGCGAAACGCCCTACTACACGATCAAGGCATGCTCGGACGGCAATTCCGTCTGGATGATGCACGACGAGACAAAGACCTTTGCTCGCATCAAAGGCGATGAAGGGGAGGACCTCATCCCGGACACGATGGTGCCGGATTTCGATGAGATCGGCGAGGTGCTGGAACGCGGCACGGAGACATTCAAGGGCAAGGACTGCCGCTATGAGGACTACTACGAAGAAGACGGCGAAGATATGGCAAAGGTGCGCTATTACTTCGATGACAAGGGCGACATGCTCGGCATGAAGGCGCTCTCCGGCGAGGACGAGGGCATCATCTATGAGTTTGAGATGCGCGTCAATGAGAGCCCGGACCGCACGCTCTTTGCCCCGCCCGCAGGCTACTCCGAGGTTGATGAGAAGGAGCTTGTTCCCCGCGTGATGGCAAACTTCCTGGAAATGCTCGGCGGCGCAGCCGGCAGCACGGAAGACAGCGGCGATTGAATACAGATGATCCGCATATGTGCGCGTTCTGCACTGTGCGGATCGTTTCTTTCCCTTGACTTTCCTGCGATTTTATGGTATGATATATGATATAATAGATATAGTGGGCGCAGTGTATGCTCACACAGGAGGTTACTATGAAATTTGCAGACGGCTTCTGGCTGAACCGCCGCGGCTATTCGGTCGATTATGCGGCACAGCCATACAGTGTGACAGTCAAGGACAACAAGGTGTATGTCTATGCGACGGCGCAGCAGATCTATCACCGCGGCATGACGCTCGGCGGCGTGACCCTCACAATCGTCTATTCCTCGACAAAAGAGGATACGGTCAAGGTGCAGATTGTGCACCACAAGGGCGCTGCCAATCATGAGCCGAAATTCGAGCTCAATGAGGACCCGGGATTTGTCCCCGAGATCACCGAGACCGAGGATGCTGTGACGCTCCGCTCCGGCAAAACCGCCGTGCGCATCGCAAAGGGCATGAGCTGGAATGTGCAGTTTACCTATGACGGAAAGCACCTCACCGGCGGCGGCTGGCGTGCGGCTTCCTATATTCAGGAGAATGCCTATATGCACGATGCCCGCATGCGCGAAACGATGGACGACACCTTCTGGAGCATCCCGACCCCGCCGCAGAATGCCTTTGTGCGCGAGCAGCTCACGCTCTCCGTCGGCGAATATATCTACGGCTTCGGCGAGAAGTTCACGCCCTTTGTCAAGAACGGGCAGACCGTTGAGACATGGAACTCCGACGGCGGCACATGCTCCGATCAGAGCTACAAGTGCGTGCCGTTCTATCTCAGCTCCCGTGGCTACGGCGTCTTTGCAAACCAGACGGGCTATGTCAGCTATGAGGTCGCATCGGACACCGTCTCGAAGGTCAGCATGACCGTCCCCGGCGAATCGCTCGAATACTTCATCATCGGCGGCGCAAACTGCGCTGAGGTGCTGGAACACTATACCGACCTGACCGGCAAGCCTGCGCTCCCGCCCGCAAAGTCTCTGGGGCTCTGGCTCTCGACCTCGTTCACCACAAACTACGATGAGGAAACGGTCACAGGCTTCATCGACGGCATGAGCGAGCGGAAGATCCCGCTCCAGATGTTCCATTTCGACTGCTTCTGGATGAAGGCATTTACCTGGACGAGCTTTGAATGGGACGAGGAGATGTTCCCCGATCCGAAGGGCATGCTCCGGCGCCTCAAGAAGGAGAAGAATGTCGGCATCTGCGCCTGGATCAATCCCTATATCGCGCAGGAGTCCGCGCTCTTTGACGAGGGCGTAAAGAACGGCTATTTCCTGCACACGAAGGACGGCGGCGTCTTCCAGACGGATATGTGGCAGCCGGGCATGGCAATCGTGGACTTCACGAATCCTGCGGCCTGCAAGTGGTTTGCCGACGGCATCCGCAAGCTCTGCGCCGACGGCGTGGATGCGATCAAGACCGATTTCGGCGAGCGCATCCCGACCGATGTGGTCTATTTCGACGGCTCCGATCCGATCGCGATGCATAATTTCTACACCTACCTCTACAACAAGGTTGTCTTTGAGGCGCTCGAAAGCTGCGTCGGCAAGGACAAGGCAGTGCTCTTTGCACGCTCCGCAACCGCCGGCGGGCAGAAGTTCCCGGTACACTGGGGCGGCGACTGCGCTGCGGAGTATTCCGCGATGGCTGAGACGCTGCGCGGCGGTCTCTCGCTCTGTGCCTCCGGCTTCGGCTTCTTCAGCCATGACATCGGCGGCTTCGAGCAGACGGCTTCCCCGGATGTCTACAAGCGCTGGGTTGCGTTCGGCCTCATGAGCTCGCACAGCCGTCTCCACGGCTCCACCTCCTACCGCGTGCCGTGGGCATATGAGGAGGACGATCCTAAAAATCCCGAGAATGCGTGCGCGGTGCTGCGGTTCTTCACGAACCTCAAGGGAAAGCTGATGCCGTATCTCTGGGCACAGGCAAACAAGACCCATCAGACCGGCATCCCGATGATGCGCGCCATGTTTATCGACTACGCGGAGGATCCCGCCTGCCTGACGCTCGACCGTCAGTATATGCTCGGCGACAGCCTGCTCTGTGCGCCTGTCTTCGAGGAGAGCGGCGAGGTGCAGTTCTATCTGCCGGAGGGCGAGTGGTTTGATCTGCTCGGCGAAACCTCCGATACGCTCGTGACGGGCGGCAGATGGATGAAGCGTACCTGCAATTATCTCCAGATGCCGATTTATGTGAAGCCCGGCACGGTGCTTGTGCTCGGCGATTTCAAGACCGATGTGCTCTATGACTATCTTGAGGGCGCGACTGTCATCATCGCAGGGCTCCGGGACGGTGAGACCGCTTCTGCCGATATTTACAAGGCGGAGGGCGGCATCGACCTCACGATCACGGCAAAGCGCGAGGGCAATCATATTGATGTGACCTATCCCGCGACCGACCGGAAGTTCACGATCGCCGTCGCCGGCACGAACCGGAAGGTGAAGGCAGAACAGGGCGGCAAGACCGTCATCAGCCTGTAAGAAGGGCAAACCTGTATTCGTACAGTGAAAATTACAATCCGTGCGCGGACAAAGCGCAGAAGGGAGCAGCAACATGTCGAAGAAAAAGGATAAGGCAGCATTTGACTACATCTGGCGCGACAGAAAGCGTACATTTCTCGGTCTGCCGTGGAGCTTCACGACCTATTTCCTGACGGAGACCAAGTTCGTCACCCGCACCGGCTTCTTCAATCTCGATGAGGATGAGCTCGATCTCTACAAGGTGACTGACAAGAAGCTGAAGCTCCCGTTCTGGCAGCGGCTCGTCGGCTGCGGCACGATCATTGTCTTCGTGCGCGATTACGACACCCCCGAGAAGGAGATCCGCTGCATCAAGAATCCGCGCAAGGTGCTGCAAATGCTCGACAAGCAGATCAACGCAGAGCGCGACCGCTACAACACCCGCGGCAGAGACCTCTACGCGGCAATGGGCGGGATGCCCCCGCATCCGCATGATGTGCATGATATGCACGATGCACATGATGTGCAGGGCGATGCAGACTGCGGCTGCGGCTGCGAGCACCACGAGAACCAGTAACAGCAAACTATATCACAAATTGGAAGGGGAAATGTCCGGATGCTGGAATTTGTTACGGAGAAGATATCCGTCTGGGAGCGGCTTCAGGCGGAGTCACGCCCGATCTATCTCTACGGAATGGGAGACGGCGCACTGCGCATTCTCGCGGCAATGCGGACATTCAAGATTCCGGTGGCGGGTATTTTCGCAAGCGATGAGTTTGTCCGCGGGCATGATTTCGCCGGATTTCAGGTCAGGAAGCTCTCGGAGCTTGAGGCGGAGTGCGACGACTTTGTGGTCGTGCTGGCATTCGCCGTCTGCTCGCCTGCAATGATCGAGAAGATCCGCACGCTCGGGCAGCGCTACACGCTCTATGTCCCCGATGTGCCGGTCGTCGGCGGCGGGCTCTTCACGCGGAGCTACTGCGATGAGCATGCAGAGGAGATTCAGACAGTCTATCAGTCTCTTGCAGATGAGCGCTCGCGGCAGATCTACGGCAATCTCATCAATTTCAAGATCAGCGGCAATCCCGCCTATCTCACCGATCAGGTCGATACACGCGATGACATCTGGAACCGTGTGCTCTGCCCGACAAACCATGAGATCTATGTCGATCTCGGTGCCTATAACGGCGACACGATCCGCGAAATGCTCGAATATACACGCGGAAAGTATCACCGCATCATTGCGGTCGAGCCGGACAAGAAGAATTACAAGAAGCTCGTGAAATTCGTCGGCGACACGCCCTCTGTGCAGTGCTATCAGTGTGCGGCATGGTGTGTGGACACCGAGCTGCCCTTTGCTTCCAGGGCGGGGCGGCAGTCGCAGGTCGCGATGGAGGGCATGGCCACGCCCGCACGCGCTGTGGATAATCTGCTGGCGGGCAATCCCGTCACGCTGCTGAAGGTGGATGTTGAGGGTGCCGAGCGGGAAGCGCTCTGGGGCGCAAGCCGTTCCATTGTGCGCTATGCACCGAAAATGATGATCTCGCTCTATCACCGCAACGAGGATATTTTCGAGCTGCCGCTGCTCGTACACCGCATCAATCCGCGGTATAAGCTCTATATCCGCCATCTGCCGTATATCCCCGCATGGGAGACCAATCTCTATGCGGTCTGCGATGACAACGGGCAGTACGGCAACGCACAGTACGGCGACTGAACCAAAACAAGATGCCCCTGATACTTCGGTATCAGGGGCTTTCTGTATGTATACAGCATATCGTTTGTATGAGGGCGGCGTCCTCATGATAAATCCGTCGGAGATACCGCTTTACTCCTTGCGGCGTTTGGTGCATGCGGCGGCGGCAAGGAGCGATGCGATGCCCGCTGCGAGCATGCCGGTCTCTGCACGGTCGCCGGTTTTCGGCGGGGCTGCGGTCGTTGTGCCGGCAGCGGTTGTGGCTGCGGCAGTTGTCGTGGTGACGGCAGCGGTGGTTGTGGTGGTTGCCGATGCAGCTTCGGTCGCTGCGGTTTCGGTTTCAGCGGGCTCGGCGCTGTCCAGTTCCCAATAGAATACAAGATTTTCGTCAATGTCATTCTCCTGCATATAAGTACGCAATGCAGAAAGGAAGCTCTCCTTCTGTCCGTAATAATACTGCACAATGACTTTATCTGCGTAGAACTGATGGGTCAGACCGTATTCTTCGTTTGCAAGGTCATCTGTGCTGCGATAGACCCCTGCACCGGAAAACGCTGTGTTCTGCGCTGCCTTCTGTGTGTCGATATAAGAATTCAGAAGATCATAAACACGCTCCAGTGTCTCAGCCGGAACAGTCGGTGCAAGCTGCAATTCGGTGATGAGGAATCGGGCTTGATCCACGCCGCCGTTTTCGCCGGTGAAGATATTGTTTTCGTTCATAAAGCGGAGGATCGAGCGCGGGAACTGCTGATTCTCCGTGGTCGTTTCATCGCTTGCCGTGATGTCATATTCCAGAATCAGCTTATCATCAAAAGCGCCGGGCTCTCTGCCGAGCTTTTCAGCGTATTCATCAGGATAAAATACATTTGCGGAGCGGAAGCAGGGGTTCCCGTTTGCCTGTTCTTCGGCGATGTACTGTTTTAAGAGCTGATAGGCACGCTCGGTTTCGGCGTCCGCTGTTTCTTGTGATGCGGCGCTAGGTGCCGGCGCATCTGTTTCTGCGCTTGCGGGAATCGCAGGTGTTCCGAGTGAAGCAAGCAAAACTGTGCAGGCTGCAATTATTGTCAGATACTTTTTCATTGTCACCATTCCTTTCTTATCCGATATGTGAATTGTTCAGGAAGAATCTGAGAACCGGGAGTGTTATACGAGTGCCGCGATGCCAGCTTCCGTTATCTTGGAAATGAATGTCATCCATCCATCGGAATCACCTCTCTTTACCCATTGAGACGGAAAAAACGCCGGAATGGTTACAGCTTTCTGCAATTTTGTATCTATGCACAAAAACCGCACCCGGAAATTGTGCATCCCGCCTTGCTGCGGCATTTTCCTTCTATATACACACGTTTGAAACGCCCGAAATATCACACCCCGCGACGCCGTTTTTTCACTTTTGTATACATGCACAAAGCACAGCGCGGAAAACTGTGCGTTCTGCAAAGGTATGCTGTTATCTATATTATATCACAAAAAAACGATTTGTCAACACCTTTTGTACGCATTGCCGAAGAAAAGATGCGCGATGCTGCCGGAAAGTTTACGATTTTATGAAGAAAGCGCGGCTTGCCTTGCTTTTTCCTGCGGGATATGGTATGATATAGCATATGATACAAAAACTGTATCTCATTTTGCACGAATCCTACAAAGGCGGTCGGCGGAAAAACCGTGCCGCACAGCCTTCACAGATACAGACTACCGAAAGGAACCGCAAGCGTATGAAGCAGCGTCTCCGCGCGGATCTCCGGGCAGCGATCCCCGCGTGTATCGTCACATTTCTCGTATTCCTACTCTTCGACAGGGCATACGGCAT
>JAEEXH010000133.1 GCA_016291435.1 Oscillospiraceae bacterium | reverse complement strand
ACCGCGCACCGGACCTCTTCTATGAGATGGAGGAGGATCTCACCGTCGATCTGCACGATATTGACACTGCACGCGGAACAAATCACGCCTTTGCGGTCACTGTCAATCAGCCGGGATGGTTTGAGGTGACGGTCACGGCATCCTGCGACCAGAGCGATCTCGCACAGATTCCGATGACGCTGTTCAGCATGGGCACGGCATTCGGCACATTCACATGGAACGGCACGCACGGCGAGGCGGTCAGCTACACGAAAAAGATGCCGCTCTTCTCGCATTTCACGACAATGCGGCTCTATTTCGCACAGAGCGGCTTGCAGATGCACAGCCTGCACTTCAAGCGGCTCTCGGGCGATTTTGATGTGTCCGCGATTGCAGAAACGGAGGAATGACATGTACGGCGTCAAAGTGCGCATCCGGCGCATCCTGGAGGAGTGCCCGCCGGATACCTTCGTGGAATGCCTGTTCACGGATTATGACGGGCAGACACATTATTTTCGCGATAAGCTGCCGGTCTTCTGCACGGAATGGGAGCCGAAGATTCCCTGCGACGGCGTGATCCGCTGCCGTGTGACAGAGGAAGCGGAGAAGTGGGTCATGATCGACACAATGCTCCCCGATGATGTGGAATCAACGATGGGCGAATACAAATTCAAGGTCTCACGCAGCGATCTGACGGACAACGCCTGACTTCCCTGCTCGCACAGGATGCCGCGTTCGGGAAAGACGGCAAAAAAACACGGGACAATGCGGTCTTCTGCATTGTCCCGTATCTCTTATCAGAAAAACATGTGCGTGACAAAGATCTTCACGCCGATGCCGATGAGAAGCAGCCCGCCGAGGATCTGCGCCTTCCGTCCGAGCATGATGCCGTACCTTTTGCCGATCAGCACGCCCGCCGCGCTCAGCGCGAAGGTCACGCAGGCGATAAGCGCTGCCGCACTGAATATGGAAAACGAATGAAGCGCCGCGAAGCTGACACCGACCGCAAGCGCGTCGATCGCCGTTGCCACGCCCTGCACAAGCAGCAGCCGCAGGGTCATATGCGTCTCGCTCTGCTCCGGGTCCTGCCGCCATGCCTCGATCAGCATACGGATGCCGATAAAGCCGAGCAGAATGAGCGCGATGTAATGGTCAAATGTCGAGATAATATCAAGAAACATGCTCCCGAGCGCATAGCCCAGAAGCGGCATAATGCCCTGCATCAGCCCGAAGCAGAGCCCGATTCCCGCAGTCCAGCGCCGCGAGAGATTTTTGCAGCAGAGTCCGTCTGCCGCAGCAACGGCAAAGGCGTCCATAGACAGCCCGACCGCAAGGAGCACGAGCTCCCAAAGCGCCATGCCGCGCACCTCTTTTCTTTTGATTCGTACACATATTATACCATATTTTACGCAGAATGTAAAGCGGGAAAAACCGCACTTTCCGATTCTTTTTGTCGGAAGCGTGACCAACCGGGCGCAGAATGCGTCCTAGTAAGTGAAGGGTGGTGAGCAAAACGAACGATCAGCTTGATAAGGAAATCATTTCGCTGCTGCAGAAGCGGGATGAGACCGCGATCACAAAGCTCCGCGATACCTACGGCGCACTTTGTCAGACGATCGCCTATGACATTCTCGGGAACAGAGAGGATGCGGAGGAGTGCGTCTCCGATGCGATGATGAAACTCTGGACGACGATCCCCCCGATGCAGCCTGACACGCTGCGGGCTTATCTGGTCACAGTGGTACGCAGCATCTCGATCAGCCGGTACCGCGCTGAACATGCAGACCGGCGCGGCGGCGGACAGACAGCAGCAGCCATTGACGAGCTCGCAGAAACCCTCTCGGACGAGGATGCTGTGGAGCGGGCAGTCGATCAGCGCGCACTGAGGGCGGCGATCGAACGCTTTCTTGACACCCTGCCGCCGGACGCGCGCACGGTATTCATGCAGCGGTACTATCTGATGGCGCCCGTCAAAACAATCGCGCGGGAACAGGGCATGAGCCTCGGCAAGGTGAAAATGCTGCTCATGCGCACACGGAAAAAGCTGCAAATCTTTCTCAGTAAGGAGGGCTATCTATGAAACCGATGAACTTTCTGAAAACACTCGGCAGCGTCGATGAACGCTATGTCGAGGAAATGCTGGAAGCAAAGGAGCACGGCGCTGTCACAAGACATATCCGCTTTGATCCGATGGCGGCAGTCGGCGTGCTGAGCGGTGCGGCTGTCTGCGCAGCGATGATCTTCGGCATCATGACGCTCAGGAATCAGGGCGAGACACTCAAGCCGAAGGATGTCGGTGCATCGGAAGAAAGCATCGCCGAAACCGCAGAGACCACGACGGCAGCCGTGGCTGAGGTTGACATGCCTGCCGGAAATGCGGAGCAGCAGGGCGAGAACGACCCGCTCTTTGAGTACCGCATCATCCCGGAAAGCGTCACGGCAGAGGGGCTGCAAATCTTCATTGCACCGCTCGCGCCGACAACGGACGAGTATAAATTCCATTTATCCCTTTGGAACAGAAACGGCGATTTTCTCACCAAGAGCATCTCTGCCGATCTGGGCGTCAACATCAACCCGACGGACAAAATATCCGCCACCAACAGACTGACGATCGGATTCCGCTGGGCAGACCTGAAAGGTTCCCTGAATCCGCTGACGATCGAACCGGGTGCGTATTATCTCGATATCACCGCGATCAAGACGGTGCCGGACAGCCAGACAGCTGCCGAGGATCCGCCCGAGGGCAGAACCGTGCGGCTTCCGTTCACCTACGGCGCAGAATCCCTCGAAGTGACAACACAGCCGACAACTGCCGAGACTGACACCGCAGACACCACCACGACTGCGACAACCGTGACGTTTGTCATGACGGACACAAAGCCGGAGGATGTCATCCACTGGCCGTCGGATCCCGTTGTGGACGGCACGACCACACCCACGCCGGAGCAGTTCCCGGAGATTACGACCTTCAAGCCGGAAGATCTGAACGCCTATATCATTGCAGAATTCCGCGAAGCAGGCGGCAATCCGCCGAAGCGCATCAGCGATGAAGAATCCGCAGAAATGAACCGTCTGCTGGAAGCACTCACGATCATCCCGATGCCGAACAGCGTTGCTGCCGAAAAGCTGGACGGTTTTGTCGGCGGCGGCTATGTGATCTATATTGAGGGCATTCGCTGTGTGCTCTACAATGAGACCATGATCCGCATGGACGACACCTACTACGCCATCACACGCGGGGGCGAAGATCTTCTCGATTACGTCATCGCGATGGTGACAAAGTATCAGCCGTGACTTCTCTTCTGTGACATCCTCATTCCTATATGTTCCGCCGGTATGCGTTTCCTCTGCATACCGGCAGATTCTTTCTGCCGCAAAAACCGCCCGCGAACCAAATCCGCAGGCGGTCTCTCAATTTATTTGCTGAAATCGGGAAGCTCCAGACCCTCGTTGCGCTCCAGTGCCCAGCGGATGTTCCATTCGCTTGTGAAGAGCAGCAGATAGCGGTCGCGGAAGTCCTGCACGAGCTTTGTATCCTCAGTGATGGTAAGCTGCGGCTTCTTGTCGGTCTCAATGCCCTCAATCCAGCGGATATACTGATAGCTCAGCGGCTCGCGGATGATCTCGACATTGTATTCGGTGCGCATTCTGTGCTCGAACACTTCAAATTGCAGCACGCCGACCACGCCGACGATGACTTCCTCCATGCCGGTTTCCGGCTCATGGAAAATCTGAATAGCGCCCTCCTGCGCGATTTGCATGACACCCTTGACAAACTGCTTGCGCTTCATCGTGTCCTTCGTGCGGACGCGGGCGAAATGCTCCGGCGCAAAGGTCGGGATGCCCTCAAAGCAGATCTTCTTGCCGGGCGCACAGATCGTGTCACCGATGGAAAAGAGACCCGGATCGAACACGCCGATGATGTCGCCGGCATAGGCTTCGTCTATGATCTCGCGGTTTTCCGCCATCATCATCTGCGGCTGCGAGAGACGCATTTTCTTGTCGCCCTGCACATGATAGACCTCCATGTCGCGTGTGAACTTGCCCGAGCAGATGCGCAGGAAGGTCACGCGGTCGCGGTGCGCCTTGTTCATGTTCGCCTGAATCTTGAACACAAACGCGGAGAATGCGGGGTCAAACGGCGAGACCGTCTCCCCTTCTGCCACGCGGGCGAGCGGGGGCGGTGTCAGCTCAAGGAAGCGCTTCAGGAACGGCTCAACGCCGAAATTCGTGAGCGCAGAGCCGAAGAACACCGGCGAAAGCGTACCGTTCTGGATTGCCTCAAGATCAAATTCCTCTGCGGCGCCGTCCAGCAGCTCAATATCCTCTGCGAGCTGCGCGTGATTATCCTTGCCGATGATGCCTGCAAGCGCGGGATCATCCGGCTGCACCTCTGTCTGGCTGACGGTATGTGCGCCGCTGTCGCCCTCGAAGGAGAGGATATGGCGCGTTTCCAGATCAAAGACGCCGCGGAATTCCTTACCGCAGCCGATCGGCCAGTTGACGGCATAGGTCTTGATGCCGGGCTCATTCTCGATCTAATCGAGCAGATCAAAGGGATTGCGCGCCTCACGGTCCATCTTGTT
>JAEEXH010000132.1 GCA_016291435.1 Oscillospiraceae bacterium | reverse complement strand
AGAATTATGCATTGGCACATCATTCCGATTACGATTATTCACACTGCGCCCAATAATTTCGCATAGCTCCGAACCTGCGCATTTACGATTGTTTTGCGTCAGCGCAGATGGCTTCCGAATCTCTCTATACCTATTCTCATGAAACGCCGCATCTGCGCGCTTTCTGTATGCACAAAGAAATGTATCTTGACTTCAGGAAGGGTAAAAGCCCCGCTCTAACCATTATCATCTATACGACAAAGCAGCCGCCCGCGGGCGGCTGCTCCTATTTGACTGTTTTCTATCCGATATACCGTCTCACACCCGGTACAATCTCAATTCAGAACCGGAATTCTTATGCAGTTCATGGGAATAGTCCGAAGATTATTCACCGAGCTTTCTTAACAGGACGGTCAGATCAAGAATTGTAACAAGACCGTTGCCTTCAAAATCAGGATCGTGATTCAAGATTTCCTTGATCTGCGCATCAGTCAGCGTGCGCAGCAGTTCAGAATCCGGCGGTCAGAGCCAGCGCCAACTCAAACAGATTCATTCTGCATCAGGATCTTGCGGCAAAAGCTGACGCTTCAAAAGTGTCAGATCAGCAGCATTCAATCTGCCGTTCTCATCCATATCTCCCGCCTCCCAGTCAGGGAGTTCGGTCTGGACCGCCAGCAGATAGCTTTCTAACAAAACAACATCGTCGAAACTGCACTGTCCGTCTGCGTTGATATCGCCTTTCAGCTTAACAGGAGGCGGATCGGTACGCGCAACAAAGAGAAGATCAAATTCCTCGGCATAAGTTTCTGCGGCGGTCCCCTTGTAACCGTACACCGTAAAGCCCTCGACCGGCTCCAGATAGCTGATCATAAAGCCGCCGGAATCCCGCATCGTCCGGTATCCGAACGCACTGCCGCCGATCTCCTGAATACTCGCCGGAACCGTGATGCTTGTCAGCGCATCGCAGTCCACAAACGCGAGCGAATCAATCTTCTCAATGCCTTCACCGATTGTCAGCGATTCCAGCGCAGAGCATCCGCTGAATGTGCTGAGCTCAATCGTTTTTACGCTGCCGGGAATTGTCACTGTTTTCAGTTGTTTGCATTCTTCAAAGACACCGCTGTTCAGTTTGCAGTGTGCCGGAAGCGTGACGCTTTCGATGCCGGTATCCCGAAAGGCATTCCAGCCGATGTCGGTGATTCCGTCGTGGAAGGTTACGGCACTCAGATTGGTTTCCCCTGAGAGCGCACACTCTGCAATGACAGTGATGCTTTCATCCAGCACCAGCTCCGTGCGTTCGGGCATACTCCCATGATAGCAGTAAAGCACATTGGCGATCGAGACAAACCCTTCCGGCTGACTGTCCAGCCATGCGGTATCCGTAAACGCATTTTCTTTGATAAAGTCAAGCTCCGGCGGGAAGGCGATGTCCGCGAGATTGGTGCAGTTTCGGAATGCGCCCGCGCCGATCGAACGCACCGATTCAGGAATGCGGATTGACGTCAGCGACGTGCAGCCGTTGAAAGTATTGTGAAGGATCGCCGTCAGGCCTGCGGGAAGCTGCACGCTTTTCAGAGAGGAGCAGAAGACAAATGCACGGTCTCCCAGAACGGTCAGACTGTCAGGGAGCACGGCAGTTACAAGATTTGTCGCTTCGGAAAAAGCTTTGCTTTCGATTTCCGTGACCGGATAGCCGTCGATTTCCTCCGGAATCTCCAGAGTGACAATATCCTCAGCGCAGCCGGTGACAACGATGTGACCGTCCTCAATCCGATATTGAAACAGATTGTTGTAATCATACACCGTTTCCTCTTCGATCTCGGCGACTGCCGGCAAGGACATTACAGGAACGGAACAACAGGTCATAGCAAGGCTCAGTGCGGCACATAGCAAACGATTCCGTCTCATAGATGATTCCTCCGTCATATTTCACAGTGATCATGCAGATCAGGTCGCTTTTTTATGATAATAGTATATCACAAAACAGAGAAAAATGCAAGAGAAATCTCTTTTGAATTTGCCGGAGCCATAGCCGAAGACTGTTTGTCAAAGCGCTGCCGAATGAAAAGAAAGTGCAGCAGCTGTCTTTCGCACACATCCTTGACGCCTGCACCCGATTATGACAGCTTAATAGAATAGATCATGTCTTATCCCTGTGGATCACGGGGATAAGACTTTTTCATATCAATAGGCTTCAGCAAATAATTATCAGGGGCAAATTGTAAACTTTCTGTGAACGCTATTGACTATTATCACTTTTGTGAATATAATATATATTGAGAAAGGTGGCAATGCAATGAAACTATCCGATATTATTACAAACCCGATAAGAATGAAGATCATGCAGTTTCTCCAGATCAGGGGCGAAGCAACGACCAGGCAGATATGCGAAGAATTACACGGTGTTCCTCAGCCTACGCTCTATCGTCATATCAATTATCTTCTGAAAGAAGAAGTTTTGATCGTCAAGTCGGAACGCAAAGTGCGCGGAAGTCTGGAAAGGCTTTTGACACTCAACGAGACTAAGTTCACTGAAAATACCGATATAGCTGACAGTGCCTATCAGTTTCTCATGGCGCTGTACGGCAGTTTCCAAAGATACAGTGATAAAGAAAATGCTGATCCGTATGCCGATATGCTGTCCCTGCGGACTTATATGCTCACTCTGACCGATGAAAGCTATAGCAATCTTTTTAAGGAGTTAAGAGAAGTGATAGATAAGTATTCGGAACCTGAGCAAGGCGGAAAAAGCAGGTGCTTCTCTGTGATCTCCGCAGCCGCTACAGAGGAGGAAAAGAAATGACAAAGATCAGAAAGCCTTTGATATTCACATTATGCCTGCTGCCTGTTGCCGCTGTCGGCGGTTGGTTCACGGCTCAGATGTCCACAGCGAGTGCAGACAAAGCTGCTCTTGAAGCTGCCATTCAGCAGGTCGGAAGTAAGGAGATGGTCATGCTCATCACGATGATACAGACAGTCGTTTATGCTGTGATTTGCGGCTTCTTCGGATATCTTGTTGCAGATAAGATCGGTCTTATCCGTCCATTCCGGCTTGACAAAAAGAACACGCTCATCACACTGCTTACAGGAGTATTATGCGGAATTGTACTGAGTGCTGATGCTTTTACCTTTGCGAAATGGATACCCGAACTGACAAACAGCTATGTAGCTTCCGGGAGATTTGATGCACCCACATGGATCGCCTCTGTTCTGTACGGCGGTGTCATTGAGGAAGTTATGCTGCGGCTGTTCTTTATGAGCCTGCTCGCACTGATCGGCTGGAAGCTGTTTTGCAGAAAAGAGAATGCTGTTCCCGAAAAGGCACTCGTTATCTCGAATATCATCGCTGCTGCATTGTTTGCCGCAGAACACCTGCCTGCAACGATTCAGACATTCGGACATCTGACCCCTATGCTGATATTCAGGTGCTTTCTGATAAACGGCGCATTCGGCATCGTATTCGGCAGACTCTACCGGAAATACGGCATTCAGTATGCGATCCTTGCACATATCATGACGCATATCGTCAGCAGAACGATCTGGCTGATCATTTTATGAGGTGATTCTATGGAATTCAGAGAAAAGAGAATTACAATACAGGGCGAATATCCGATCGGGGCAACGATCACTTATACGGATGAAAGCAGGAGATCCCCTGCCGTTGTCATCATCATGGGAACAGGAAAGCTCGACCGTGACGGCAACGGTTTCGGATTTCATTCCAATATGTATAAGGAATTGGCACATACATTTGCAGAGTGCGGCTATGTATCTGCGCGTTATGACAAGCGCGGTACCCACGAATCAGGCGGCAGTTTCACCGGCACAGGACTATCAGACCTGACGAATGATGCGGTCTCTGTGATCCGTTATCTGAAAAGCCTGCCGTATGTTGATGAAAACAGAATACTCGTCTGCGGACACAGCGAGGGAACGATGATCGCTACTCTTGTAACGGAAAAAGAAGAAACAGCAGGATTGATCCTGCTGGGCGGTGCAGGAATGTGCATAAAGGACGCACTTTATTATCAGAACAAACTCATGGCTGAGGAGCTCCCCTCTATGAAAGGCTTGACAGGAGCGATCGTGCGAAAGAGCTTCGATCTCAAGAAACAGCTTGCTTTGATAGATGATATGTTCACAAAAAGCAAGGAAACGACCAAAGAAAAGGTGTATGTCAAGGGTGCAAGTATGCCTGCAATATGGCTGCGGGAACACGGAGCATACACCTCAGAGGATTTTGCTGAGATCCTGAAAAGTTACGGCAAGCCTGTACTTGCGATCACAGGCAAGGCTGATTTTCAGGCGGACTACCACAGACTGGATGCGTTTCAGGCAGAAAGTCACATTTGCTGCGTTGCGCCCGAAGGGCTTACACATATTCTGCGGGTAAATGACGGCGATAACAGTATTCTGAATGTGAAGAAAACATATCGCAGACTCATAAAAGAGCCGCTCGATGCCGGACTGATAAGGACGATAAAAGACTGGCTTGATGAAAAACGCCCTTAACTTATCTACTGTTAGAATTGAAGATCTGCTCATGAATTTCTGAAATGTTTCCAATTCGTTCATAACGATTCTCCCTCCCCCATAGTTGGGGTACGGGATTTC
>JAEEXH010000131.1 GCA_016291435.1 Oscillospiraceae bacterium | reverse complement strand
TTCCCATTCCGAACACGGAAGTTAAGCTCATTCGCGTCGAAAATACTTGGATGGAGACGTCCCGGGAAGATAGATCGATGCCGGCACAGAAGCCCGGAGCCCTTAAGCTCTGGGCTTTTCTTATATCTGGGCCATTAGCTCAGTTGGTTAGAGCTCCCGGCTCATAACCGGTTGGTCCCGGGTTCGAGTCCCTGATGGCCCATATTGAAAAGACCGATGCAAACCACATCGGTCTTTTCTTTTATATTAGTAATTTGCTGCGTTGATCTCAAAGAACGACTGCGGGTGTGCGCAGACCGGGCAGATCTTCGGTGCGGATGTACCGACCACGATGTGACCGCAGTTGCGGCACTCCCAGACCTTGACCTCGCTCTTCTCGAAGACCTGAGCAGTCTCGATATTCTTCAGCAGTGCGCGGTAGCGCTCCTCGTGATGCTTCTCGATCGCGGCGACCATGCGGAACTTTGCAGCCAGTGCCTTGAAGCCTTCCTTCTCTGCGGTCTCTGCGAACTCGACATACATATCCGTCCACTCGTGGTTCTCACCGTCCGCAGCGGCGTTCAGGTTGTCGATGGTCGTGCCGATGCCGCCCAGCTCCTTGCACCAGAGCTTTGCGTGCTCCTTCTCATTCTCAGCGGTCTGGAGGAAGATGGCTGCGATCTGCTCATAGCCTTCCTTCTTTGCGACGGATGCGAAATAGGTGTACTTATTTCTTGCCTGCGACTCGCCTGCGAAGGCTGCCTGGAGGTTCTTCTCAGTCTGTGTGCCTGTATACGGGTTTGCTGCGGGCTCCTCAACGACCTCTTCAAGCTGATCGCCGGTTGCACCGCAGAGAGGACAGCGTGCTGCCTCTGCGCTTTCTGCTTCAAAGATCTTGCCGCAGAGCTTGCATCTAAACTTCTTCATGATTATTTTCTCCTTTTAATTAGATTCATCGTTGCGATGTATTTATAGTATACACGATTTTTGAAAGTGTGTCAAGTGATTTTTTGTGAATAAATAAAAATTCAGGGCGGATAGCTGTATATCCGCCCTGCTGTTTATTCGCTGTATTTGACCAGTGCCTGCACAATATCGGGATACATAAAGGTATTGGTCTGACGCTTCAGGAGGCCGAAATTCTCGCCCGATCCGCTGAATGCGTTGTTGTCCCACCAGACGCAGGTGATGCCGCGTGCGCGGGCTGCTGCGATGTAGAACGCGGAGAACTGCACGCGTGCTTCGAGATTCGACTTATCGCGGGCGCCGAACTCACCGATCACGACCGGGGTGCCTTTCAGAATGAACTTGCCGTAGAGGTTGTCCATGAAATCGGTGACGCCGCGGCGGTTCATTTCGTCATCGACGCTGAATGCGTCAGTGCCAGCTGCATTCAGTGCGAAGTCATACGGTGTGTATGCGTGCACGGAAACGATGATGCGGTTTGCGCTGTCGGTCGGGAGCGTGAAGCCATCGTTCAGCGCACCGTCCGCAGATGCCGCATAGCCCGGTGTCATGAGCCAGCGGGTCGCGTTGTTGCCGCCGGAATTACGCACTGTATCGACAAAGAGCTGATTCAGCGTATTGATGCAGGAAACAGCGTCCTTGCACTGATCGTTGTTCTTGTCAATCCACCACTCATATTTTGTGCCGACCAGACGCGGCTCATTGAGCGATTCGAGAATCAGGTGGTCGTCGTAATCTTTGAATGCCTCAGCCATCTGCGTCCAGATCGCGGTGAGATAGGTCTTCGACTGCTCGAGATGTGCGCTGTCGGGATAGTAGACATCTTCGCTGTTGTCGTGATGCACATTGACGATTACATACAGGTCGCAGGCGCGGCACCAGTCCACAACCTCCTTGACGCGGTTCATCCACGCTTCGGAGATCTTGTTCTGCTCGTCCACATGATTGTGCCACGAGACCGGCACACGGATCGTGTTGAAGCCGGCTGCCTTGATCGCGGCGATGTTGTCGATCGTGGTGATCGCGCCGCACCAGCCCTTTTCGTAGTCGAGCTCGTTTTCCTTTGAGATGTTCTTCATGTCAACGGCGTCGAAGGTGTTGCCGAGGTTCCAGCCGAGCTTCAGATTCTTGACAAATGTCATACCTTCATTCTCCGGGACTTGGTACTTGTCGAGCGTCACATCCGGGATCATTGCGGACGCAGCGCCGAGCGGGTTATCCGGATATGAAAAATCCGGGATGGATGTGCTGCTTTCGGTTTTGGTGCAGCCTGCGCCGAGAAGCAGAACTGCCGCAGACAGAACTGCGGTCATTTTCTTTGCAAAGTGCATTGGGGATACCCTCTTTCTTCATAATGATGCATTTTGAGTATACCATTTTTATCCCGTCTTGTCAATGAATAATCTGTGAATATTGCGATTGATTTTTTTCGCGAGATGTGGTATGATGTATATGTTATTTTGCAGAAAACAGGTGAATCGGATGATTATAGATTTTCATACGCATGTATTCCCTGATAAGCTCGCGCCGCATGCGGTTGAGGCACTTGTGCAGGGGATTTATACACAGCAGGGCGCAGATTACCGCACGGGTGAGACACTCAATGTCTGCATGCCGACCGTGGCAGGTCTCACGGCGCTGATGCAGCGTGCAGGCGTTGATCGGAGCGTGATGCTCTCCGTTGCGACCAATGCACACCAGCAGACGGCAGTGAACCGGTTTGCGTATACGGGCGCGCAGTACGGGAAAGCGCACGGGAATGTGCTCTATGCGTTCGGCGCGGTGCATCCGCAGGCTGAGGACTGGGCAGAGCAGCTTGATACGATTGCGAAGATCGGGCTCAGCGGCGTGAAGCTGCATCCGCAGTTTCAGGAGACCTATTTCGATTCGCCGGAGATGATCCGTCTGCTGTGCCGTGCGGCATCGCTGGTGCTGCCTGTGGTGTTTCATGCAGGTGAGGATATCGGTCTCCCGCCGCCGACCCGCACGACGCCGCAGCGCGTTCTGAATGTGCTGGAGAAGACGGATGGCTGCACGCTGATTGCCGCGCATCTGGGCGGCTGGGAAATGTGGGCTGATGTGGAGCGTTATCTCGTCGGTACACCGGTGTATTTTGACACGGCATTTATCTCTCGGTTTGTGCCGCCGGAGCAGTGCATGCGGATCATCCGCGCACACGGCTCTGAGAAGATCCTGTTCGGCTCCGATGCGCCGTGGGAGGATCCCGCCGATACGCTGCGCTATCTGCGCAGACTCCCGCTCACGGAGGATGAATGGGCAAATATCACGCACCGCAATGCACTGCGGCTGCTGAAGGAGGAACAGTATGACATTTGAAGAAGCGGTCCGCACGATTCCTGCGGGGAAATATCGCCACTATAAGGGCAACGAATATGAGGTGCTGTGCATTGCACGGCATTCCGAGACCTGCGAGCCGATGGTCATTTACCGTGCGCTCTACGGCGATGGCGGCGTCTGGGCGCGACCTGCGGAGATGTGGAATGAGACCGTCGCAGACGGCGTGCTGCGTTTTACGAGGATCTGATATGCGGGAAGTGACAATTTGCGGGCAGCGTGTCCCGCAGACGGCAGCGCTGGCGCCGATGGCATCTGTCGCAGATACGGCTTACCGCACGCTCTGCAAGCAGCACGGTGCCTGCATGACAACCGGTGAGCTGATCTCAGCGAAGGGTCTCTCCTACGGCAGCAAGGGGAGTGCGGAGCTCTGCCGCATCACGGAAGCTGAGCGCCCGATGGGTCTGCAATTATTCGGCAGCGAGCCGGAGTTCATGGCAGAGGGTGTCCGGCGGATGCTTGATTTCGCCCCGGACTGGATCGACATCAATATGGGATGCCCCGTGCCGAAGGTCGTGACGCAGGGGGCAGGCAGCGCACTCATGAAAACGCCGGAGCTCGCAGAGGAGATCGTAAGAGCGGCGGTGAAGGCGGCAGACGGCAAGCTGCCGATCACCGTGAAAATGCGCATCGGCTGGGATGAAGCCCATGTCAATGCGTCGGAATTTGCCAAACGCATGGAGGGCGCGGGCGTTGATACCATCTGCGTTCACGGGCGCACGCGGACGCAGTTTTACAGCGGCGAGGCAGACTGGTCGCAGATCGCGGCAGTGAAACAGGCGGTCTCTGTGCCTGTGATCGGCAGCGGCGATGTGACCTCCGGCGAGGATGCGCTTCGCATGTACCGTGAGACGGGCTGTGACCTTGTGATGGTCGGGCGGGCGACATACGGAAACCCGTGGATTTTCGAGGAGATCGCAACAGCGGTTGCCGGTGAGCCGTATCAGGCGCCGGAAGTGCCGGAGCGCCTGCGCGAAATGCTCCGGCATATCCGCATGATTCTTGACACGAGCGATAAGCCGGAAAAGCTGGCGATGCGGGAGGCACGAAAGCACGCACTCTGGTATCTGCGCGGGGAGCCGCATGCGGCGGCATTCCGTGCGCGGTCGGCGCAGCTCTCCACCTACGCAGAATCGGAGGCGCTGGTCGCGGAATATCTCCGTTCGGTCGGGAAGGCATAAAAACAGCGGGACAGTGTCCCGCTGTCAGTCTGTCGCTAAAGTCCAGAGATCGCGAATCGCAGGGCGATTCGCCTAGGGGGAGCCTCTATCGCAGGCTCCCCCTCTCGGCAAAACGATCCGCTGGATCGTTTTGCTCGATTCACCCCTGCCGAGCTCCTAAAGTCAAGGGATT
>JAEEXH010000047.1 GCA_016291435.1 Oscillospiraceae bacterium | reverse complement strand
TCCCTTAACTTTAGGAGCTCGGCAGGGGTGAATCGAGCAAAACGATCCAGTGGATCGTTTTGCCAAGAGGGGGAGCCTGCGATAGAGGCTCCCCCTAGGCGAATCGCCCTGCGATTCGCGATCTCTGGACTTTAGCGACAGACTGGTGCAGGATCTTCGGATCCTGCTTTTTTTGTCAGGGCTTGCTTTTTTTTGCATCCTGTGGTATAATCATACATATTGTGTGATATGCAGAATATCAAACCAAACTGACGAAAGGATCTCTTATCATGGCTGACAAACAGAAATCAGAATCAAAGCGCGGCGGCTTCGGCTCAAAGCTCGGGTTTATCCTTGCGGCGGCAGGGTCGGCAGTCGGGCTCGGAAACATCTGGCGTTTTCCGTATCTCGCAGCAAAATACGGCGGCGGCTTCTTTCTTCTTGTCTATCTCATCTTCGCGGTGACCTTCGGCTTCTCGCTGATGCTTACGGAAATCGCGATCGGGCGGCGCACGGGCAAAAGCGTGGTCGGCGCTTACAGGGAGGTACACAAGGGCTTTGCGGGGCTCGGCTGGCTTGCGATGATCATTCCCGCATTGATTTTGCCCTATTACTGCGTCATCGGCGGCTGGGTGTTGAAATATATGGTCACGTTCCTGACAGGCGGCGGTGCCGATGCGGCAACCGCGACCTATCAGACTGCTGACCCGGGTGTCACGCTCAATTTCTTCACAAACTTCATCAGCCATGTCGGTGAGCCGACAGGATACTTCATTATTTATGTGCTGCTCGGTGCGGTGGTCGTCATGCTCGGTGTGGAAAAGGGCATTGAGAAGGTGAGCAAGTTCCTGATGCCGGTGCTGTTCCTGCTGATTGTTGCAATCGCAGTGTATACCCTGACGCTGGACGGCGCAGGCGCGGGTGTGAAATATTATCTCCTGCCTGATTTCACCGATTTCTCGGCGGGCAAGCTCTTCAAGACCGTTGCGGCGGCAGTCGGACAGCTCTTCTACTCTATGTCGATTGCGATGGGCATTATGGTGACCTACGGCTCCTATATGCGCAAGGATGACCCGCTGGAAAGCTCTGTGCGCAATATCGAGGTCTTTGATACAGCAGTTGCATTTCTCGCAGGACTGATCATCGTTCCGGCGGTGTTCATCTTCTCAAACGGCGATGCAGAAGCACTCAACAAGGGACCGAGCCTCATGTTCGTGACGATGCCGCAGGTGTTCCGTACAATGCCCGCCGGACAGGTGATCGGCGCGCTGTTCTTCATTCTGGTGACGCTCGCTGCCCTGACCTCCTCGATCTCGCTGATGGAGGTCGTCACGGCTGTTGTGATCGAGAAGTTCCGTGTGAAGCGCATGTGGGCATCGGTGATCGTCATTGTGATCACGCTGCTGCTCGGGCTGCTCTCCGTTTTCGGTTACAGCATCTGGTCGGATGTGACGCTGATGAAGATGCAGATTCTTGATTTCTTTGACTTCATCACGAATAACATCATGATGCCGATTCTCGCATTCCTCACATGTATCATGATCGGCTATGTCGTCAAGACCAAATATGTCGAGGATGAGGTGCTCTTCGGTGAGGATCGCTTCCGCTCGGTGAAGATGTACCGCATTATGATCAAGTTTATCTGCCCCGTTTGCATGATCCTGATTCTGCTGACGCCGTTTATCACGGATATCTGAACTCGCGGGAGCCGGACGCCATTTTGCGTGTCCGGCTCCTCTTTTGCGTAAATGCGTAAATAATCGGTGCCGGACTCTTGCTTTTTTCCTATATATATGGTATAATAAGCTGTTGTCTGCGTCTGACAGGCAGCCGTATTCTCAAAGAAGGAGTATTATCTATGTGGCAATCCATCCTCTCCGGCATTGAAAAGGTCAACGATGTGCTGAACGGCATCGTCTGGGGCTGGCCGGTCATTATCCTGATCCTC
Organism: Oscillospiraceae bacterium; assembly: GCA_016291435.1. Lineage (GTDB taxonomy): Bacteria > Bacillota > Clostridia > Oscillospirales > Ruminococcaceae > Firm-04. The sequence continues at coordinate 21,168 of JAEEXH010000047.1, read as the reverse complement.
GGCACGGGTCTCCTGCTGACGCTCCGCACAAGGTTTCTTCAGGTCTCGCATTTCCGCGATTCGCTGAATTCGACGATTATCCCGGCGCTCAGGAGCATCGGCAAGAAGAAGGACAAGCGCGACCGCATGAAATCGGTCTCACAGTTTGAGGCGTTCTCGACGGCAATCTCCGGCACGGTCGGCACAGGCAATATCATCGGCGTCGTGTCCGCGATTCTGACGGGCGGTCCGGGTGCTGTGTTCTGGATGTGGATTTCCGCATTTTTCGGCATGGTGACAAATTATTCCGAGAATGTGCTCGGTCTCTATTTCCGCAGGAAGGACCGGCACGGCAATCTCTCCGGCGGTGCGTTCTATTACATCGCAAACGGCATGAAGCAGAAGTGGCTCGGATACTGCGCTGCGGTGTTCTGCGTGTTTGCGGCGATCGGCATGAGCGGCGTGCAGACAAACAAGATCTCCGGCACGGTCTCGGAGGCGCTTGCCAATGTCATGACGATCGGCAATCAGGAGACGGCGCGTCTCATCATCGGCATCTGTGTCGCTGTGATTACGGCACTGATCGTACTCGGCGGCATCCAGCGCATCGGTAAGGTCGCTTCGATGCTCGTGCCGTTCATGTCGCTCTTGTTCATTGTCATGTCTCTGACCGCGATCATCATGCATATCGGCAATATCCCGCACGCATTTGCGCTGATTTTCACCAAAGCGTTCAATTTCCGTGCAGCGGGCGGCGGCATCCTCGGCTATACCTTCGCGACTGTCATCAAAAAGGGTATGGCTCGCGGTGTCTTCTCAAACGAAGCAGGTCTCGGTTCCTCTGTTATCGCGCATTCCGCATCGGAGACCCGTGAGCCCGTGAAGCAGGGGCTCTGGGGCGTGTTTGAGGTGTTCTTCGATACCTTTATCATCTGCACGCTGACCTCTCTCATGTTCCTCACGACCTTCGATACCTCTGAGCTGTCTGCGGAGATGGAGGATACCGCGATGTCCATGTCGATGTTCTCGACGAACTTCGGCGGCTTCGGGACGGCAGTCTTCTCCGTGATTCTCCCGCTCTTTGCCTTCACAACGATCATCGCATGGTCGTATTACGGTGAGAAGGCAGTGGAATTCTGCTTTGGCTGGCTGAACGAGAAACAGCGCCGTGCAGCCGTAACCGGGTTCAAGGTGATCTACATCGTGCTGATCGCTGTCTCCGCTACGATCCACAGTGAGCTCATCTGGGCGATTGACGATACCTTCAACGGCCTGATGGCGGTCCCGAACCTCATCTGTCTGATTGCGCTGAGCGGACTGGTCGCGAAAATTACCAGGAATTACTTTGATCGCAGGAAAGGCGCGGATATTGAGCCGATGCTTTCCGCGTATCCGGAAATGAATGAGGAATTCCGGCAGGATCTCCTCACCGAAAATGAGAATATGCAGTGATGCTCTGAGCCGCCCTGTGCAATGCAGGGCGGTTTTCAGATTCATTACAGTGCGGTGACAATTCTGCGGTTTTGTTGACTTGCAGCCGCTTTTGTGCTAAAATAGAAGCAGATAGAAAACAGCAGTTCCGGCGTTCTGATGCCGGGGCTGTGTCTGCGTTTATGTGTTTCAGGGGAAATATCATGCAGGAAGGGACGTTCAGATTATGCAAAAAGTAAAGCGGACAGCAGTCATTCTGGCGGCGGGCACACTGCTGCTCTCTGCGGGCTGCGCTGACAAGAGCTCTGTGGACACACTGGAGCAGGTGACCACAACGGCAGCGGCGGAGACAACACAGGATACGACTGCCGAAACAACAGCTGTGAGCACCTCCACGACGAAGAAAACAACTGCCGCGACCACATCCACGACCGGCACAACCACCTCCGTGTCTGTCACAACCGGCACCGGCTCCGCATCAAACGGCAGCGGGCAGCAGGGCAGCAGCGGCGGCTCCGGCGGAAACGGCGGAAACGGCGGCAACGGTCAGCAGGGAAACAGCGGCAACGGTCAGCAGGGCAGCAGTCAGCAGCGCGATACGCAGCCTGAGCTTCAGGCGCTTTCCAATTGTTATGCTGCTGGTTATATCAACTGGGCTTTCCCGGCCGGCGGCAGTAATGTTGTGGTGATCACCTCAGACTATAACAATGGCAAGGGGCCTGTCTGTAATGTCTATGATATACAGAAGGATCAGGCTGTCTCGTCCTTTTCATTCAGAGACGAATATGATGCACCGATCGGTGTGAACAGGGCCGGCGAACTTGTTTGCTCCTGCCCTGAAGGCCGTACCGTGCGGTATTATAATCTCATGACGGGTACGCTTCGGACGGTTACTTTCGGAACGCCGCAGGATGAGATTTACGGCGAACTCTCTTATGATTACGGAACCGATGCCGTCTACTCGAATGAGGGTGACTCGATCTTCCGCATCACGAACACAGGGAAGAAGGAGAAGGTCTGTACCTACAATGATCCTCTGTCATATGCGCTGCTGAGGGATTCAGTCAACAGCATTCAATATGTGCGCGACTTTTCAAATGACGATGCAACGGGCTACGATCTGACCGGGATCTCGCTGGCAGACGGAAAAATAGTCAGCCATATCCCGCTTCATGCAGACGAATATAAGGCCGCAGGCAAATATCTGCTCGGGTATTTTACGAAATATAACAATGAGACTGAACGGCTCGATGTCAACTGCTATGTGATTGACTCTGTGAGCGGACGGGAGATCAAGCGGTATTATATCGGTCATTCCTCCGCAGATATGGTCACTGACCCGCGCACGAATTATGCTGTGCAGGTCGTCCGAAGTGATATGAATTATGCTCCGACAGGCTTCCGCTTCTGCAATCCGACGGCGGGCACCTATGAGGAACTCGGAATCAATCTGAAGTCGGCGGAAGGGGGCACGGCATGCTATCTGCATGATTGCCGCAAGTGGGTCGTTGCTGTGACGGAATCTGTCGGCGGTAAGACACGCACCCGTCTGCTGACGGTCGATCCTGAGATTGCGAAGTTCGATCAGACATATCCTCCGGCTGCGAATCTGAAAAGCGATGCGCCGCCGCTCGGCGCTGCCTATGCCGCAAACCGCGCAAAGGCTGACAAGATCGAGCAGGATCTCGGCATCCGTATCCTGATCGGCAATGAAGTGCGCCGCACGACAAACACCAGCTATGATCTTGTTTCCACGGAGGATACCTCCTATAATACCGGCTATATCGCGGGATGCAACGATCAGCAGATGCTTTCCAGCGGGCTTGATTTTCTGCGTAAGGAGCTTTCCCGCTATCCCGAAGGCTTCCTTGAGAAGTTCCGCGCGAAGAACGGCGCAGGCGGTCTCCGCATTCTGATCACGCTCGACCTTCCGCCGCTTGATCCGAACAGCAATTTCTCCGCGGGCGGCGTGCAGTTCAAGACCGGCGCGTGGTATGACATCGCGATCAATCTGTTCATGCTGCAATATGAGGATGCCTCGATCCATCATGAGATGTGGCATGCGGTGGAATATGTCATGAGCGACAACGGCGCAAACATGGATTATGACACCTGGATGGCGATGAACCCGCCCGGCCTGCAGTATGACTCCATCGAGGATTACGGCTCTGACGACAGCAAGTGGCAGTATATCCTTTACAGTACCGAAGATCCGTATTTTGCGCGCATTTACGGCACAGCAAACGATCGTGAGGACCGTGCGACGATCACAGAACAGATTTTTATGCCGTATTATGTGGATGAAACGGACCGCAATGAAACGCACAGCTATGATTATCTGATGCGGTATCCGCATATGAAAGCGAAAATCCAGTATATGGAGCAGGTACTCACGGATTACTACGGTTATGTTTACTGGAAAAAGATGCTGGGTGTCCAGTGATGCGGCACCGGTGCGGAACGGCTGCTGCAATGGCGGCATGCGGGCTCATGTGCTTCCGCGCATCCGCGGCGGACACGGGCTTTCTTCTCGGTGACCTGAACTGCGACGGCTTGCTGTCCTTGTCTGATCTGGTGACATGCTGTGAACTGCTCGCGGAGCAGCCGGGCACTGCCGTGACGGCAGCCGGTATCGAAAACGCCGATCTTGACCGTGACGGCGTACTGTCGCTTTCCGATGCACGTCAGATTTCTGTACTGCTGCGTACAGCGCCCTATGATCTGTTCGCGGATTATCAGGCATGGGCAGAAACAGTCGGTTACCGCACCGGCTTGCTGACGCCGCAGGATCCGGCGGGCATCAATCAGGATTCTTTCCGTACGCTTCCGGAGGATCCCGCATATCGCTCCGGGCGTATCGTGATCGGAGACAGCCGCTGCTGTCAGCTCGGCATCTTCGGGCAGCGTACCGGACGCAGAGATTTTGCTGTGTTTGCCGTCTGGGGCGGGCATTACGGCAGAGATGTCTATATTCTCGGAGATGATATTTTTGCTGAGGTGCAGGCATGCTTTGCCGAACAGATCCGTGCGTGCGGTTCCTGTGAGATTGCCCTCTTTGCGACAGTGAATTATTATAATTTACGAAACGGGCAGAATGCGGATCATATCGCAGCCGCGGTCGCTGCTGCCGAACGGCTCTGCGCCATGCGCGTGACCTGTGACGGCATGACCTATGCGCCGCATCTCACCGTGATCGGCTTTGACGGCTGCCGCAGAACAGGGGATCTTTACGGTACGCCGCAGGAGGTCTTCAACCGCTTTGTGCAGGATTACAACAATGCGCTGCGGGCTGCCTGCGCGGAAAGCGCTGTGCTCTCCGCCGCGGGGACGGCGTTTGCCGCTGTGCCTGAGCTGACCGGAGAAGATACCGGTTTTATCGACGACGGGCTGCATTACAGCGATGCCGCGCTGCACAGGCTTACCAGCTTTCTGATCTCATAAGACTGAGCGGGAGCTCCCATTGATCGGGTGCTCCCGCTTTCTGTATATCACTCTTGTATGAAAATGCGCCCGGGGTTTTGAATTCTTTTTGCAAATTCGTGAGAGCACGCTGATCAGGTCGTAAAAATGCCGCGTATTTGCGACAATTCTTTCCGTTTGACTATTGCTTTTTTTCTGAAAAAATGGTATACTGATTAGGAATACGGATAAAGGTGGAGTCGTATATGCCCGACGGGATGCTGCGGCAGGAGCTTGCCATGCTTGGCATTCGCTCGCTGTTTCTCAATATTGCTGCGTATCTTGTCAGCGTGATCATTCTCGGGGCGACACTCTCCTTTGCGCTCGGGCTTCTGCTCGGGACGGCTGTGCTCTTTCTGACGCTGCTGCTGTTACAGGCAAGCGTGAAGCGCATGGCGGAGGATGCAAGGCATTCCGGCACAACAAGTCAGCGGCGGTATTTACTCTATTACGCGCTGCGGCTTCTGGTGTTCGGGCTCGCGTTCGGCACTGCACTCGTGCTGCGCGAATGGCTGCATCCCGCCGCAGTCGCGATCCCGATGCTCTACCCGCGCCTCATATATACGGCGGGTGCGCTCGTTCAGAGATCCGATTCATCATCCTTCGGCAAAAAGAGGTGATACATAGCTTTGGCAGTTCCACATTTCCTGACAGGTCCCGAGGAGCTGGAGGTATCTGGCGCGAAGATCATTGCGTCCCTGAAGATCGGCAGCTTTACGCTGAATTTCACGGAGACGATTGTGCTCGAATGGATCGTGATTGCCGTGATCCTGGGTCTCGCGGCGTTTCTGACGCGCGGGCTTCGCGTCAAGGCAGTCAGCAAGCGGCAGGTCATTGCAGAGATGGCAGTGGAAGCAATTACGAATCTTGTCCGCGATACGATGGGTGCGCGCTGGCTCTGGTTCACGCCCTATGTCGCGACGGTCTTTTGCTTCTCGATCTTCGGCAGCCTGATCAGCCTGCTCGGTCTGAAAGCCGTGACATCCGACTTTTCCGTGCTGCTGACCTGGGCAGCGGTGACATTTGTGATCATTACTGCGACGAAGATCAAATACGGCGGCATCGGCGGCTATCTCAAGGGCTTTGCCGACCCGATTCCGGTCATGCTCCCGATCAACATCCTGAGTGAGGTCGCGACCCCGACCGCAATGGCACTCCGTCATTTCGGCAACATCGCAGGCGGCGGCATCATTATGGCGCTGGTCTATTACGGCCTTGCGAATGTCAGCCGTATGATCGGTCTGGATGTCCCGATCTTTACAGTCGGTATCCCCGCAGTGCTCTCGCTGTATTTTGACCTGTTCTCTGACTTTATGCAGGCATTTATCTTTATCATGCTGATGATGGTGTTTATCAGCAATGCCGGACCCGCAGACGATGCGGCGGAAGGCACTTCATAACCGTTATATTTTTAGGAGGTATATAAACTATGGATATGAGTGAAGCTATTGTGCTGTGCGGCTCCGCAGTCGGTGCGGGTCTCGCAATGATCGCCGGTATCGGACCCGGTATCGGTGAAGGCTACGCTGTCGGTAAGGCGTGCGAGGCGATTGCACGGCAGCCCGAGGCATCCGGCGCTGTGACAAGAACCATGTTCGTCGGCTGCGCAGTTGCAGAGTCGACCGGTATCTACGGTTTGATCATCGCACTGCTCCTGATCTTCCTCAAGCCGTTCACCTGATCGTGCACAGAGAGGAATATCAAACAGAAAGGCTGATATAGCATGGGATTTTTGTCCATTGATACCGGCACGATTCTCTTCACGCTGCTCAATACGCTGATTCTGTTTCTCGGCCTGAAGCACTTTCTCTTCAAGCCCGTGCAGAAGATTCTGAGCGAGCGGCAGGCGGCAGTTGACCGGACTTTGCAGGATGCCGAGGATGCGCGTACACGCGCAGAAGCGGCTGAGACAGAGTATCAGGAAAAGCTCACCGCTGCACAGGAGGAATCTGCCGAGATCGTCCGCAGAGCAACCAGAACTGCGCAGCAGCGCTCTGAGGAGATTATTGCCGGTGCGAAAGCGGATGCCGCAAACATCCGGCAGCAGAATGAGGATGAGCTCCGGCGTGAAAGACGCAGAGCGCAGATTGAGCTGCGTTCTGAGGTCGCAGGGCTCGCAGTATCGGTCGCTGAGAAGGTGGTCGAGCGCGAGATCAATCCCGCGGATCACGCAAGGCTGATCGACGAGTTTATTGAGTCAGTGGGTGATGCAGAGTGAGCGCAGGTTCTGAGATCGCAACAGTGTATGCGAATGCACTGTTTTCGCTGGCACGCGAGGAGGGCGATTCTGTTTTGCAGGAGACACGCTCCGATCTGCGTGAGATGGCTGTGCTGTTTTCGCTGTATCCCGACCTGACGCGGCTGCTCTCTCTCCCGACGCTCTCTGTGTCCGAGAAGACGGGCATTGCCGAAAAGATCTTCGGGACTGGGGGGCTTGCCGTCCGGCTGCTCTTTCTGCTGATCGACCACGGGCGCGTGCCCTTTCTCGGTGAGATCGCAGATGTGTTTGACCGCGAAATGATGGCGTATCAGGATACCGAACAGGTATCTGTCACCACGGCGGTCGCGCTGACACCGGAGCAGCTTCAGAAGCTCGAACGCGCCTTGCAGGAGAAGCTCCGCAAGACTGTGCGCATCAAAGAGCACATTGACCGCAGCATTCTGGGCGGCGTCATTGTGCAGTACGGCGATACCCGGATCGACAACAGCTTGAAATTTCGGCTGGACGCGCTGCGTGAGCGGCTTTCATAATTCCGTCCGGCAATAAGAAGGTGTATCATGAATTTAAGACCAGATGAGATCACCGGCATCATCAAGGAGCAGCTTCGCAGTTACGAGACGAAGCTCAATCTTGCCGATGTCGGCACGGTGATCACGGTCGGAGACGGCATTGCGAATATCCACGGGCTGGAGCAGTGCATGTCCGGCGAGCTGCTGGAATTTGAAGGCGGCGTCTCGGGTATGGCACTGAACCTTGAGCATGATTTTGTGGGTGCGGTTCTGCTCGGCTCCGATCAGAATATCAGAGAGGGCACATCCGTGCGCAGAACAAAGCGCATCGTGTCCGTGCCGGTCGGCGAGGAGCTGCTCGGCAGAGTTGTCAATGCGCTCGGTGAGCCGATCGACGGCAGGGGACCCATCCCGACCACTGAGACGATGCCGATCGAGAAGATTGCGCCCGGCATCATTACAAGAAAATCCGTTCACGAGCCGCTGCAAACCGGCATCAAGGCGATCGACTCCATGATTCCGATCGGCAGAGGGCAGCGTGAGCTCATCATCGGCGACCGTCAGACCGGTAAGACGACCATTGCCCTCGATACAATCATGAATCAGAAGGGCAAGGATGTCATCTGCATCTATGTCGCGATCGGACAGAAGCGCTCGACAGTTGCAAGTGTCGTGGAGACGCTGACGAAAGCTGACGCGATGAAGTATACGATTGTTGTCTCCGCGACGGCATCGGAGCTCGCACCGCTGCAATACATTGCGCCGTATTCCGGCTGCACGATGGGTGAATATTTCACCGACAAGGGCAAGGATGTCCTGATTGTATACGATGATCTTTCAAAGCACGCAGTTGCATACAGAACGCTCTCGCTGCTGCTGAAGCGTCCTCCGGGGCGTGAGGCGTTCCCCGGCGATGTGTTCTATCTGCACTCCCGTCTGCTGGAGCGTGCCTGCTGCCTGAATGAGCATTACGGCGGCGGCTCCCTGACGGCACTGCCGATCATCGAGACACAGGCGGGCGATGTTTCCGCGTATATCCCGACGAATGTCATTTCGATCACAGACGGGCAGATCTTCCTTGAAACGGATCTCTTCAATGCGGGCATCCGTCCTGCCGTGAACCCCGGCATCTCGGTGTCGCGTGTCGGTTCCGCAGCGCAGATCCCGGCGATGAAGAAGGTCTCCGGCTCTCTGAAGCTGACCTATTCGCAGTACCGCGAATTGCAGGCATTCTCGCAGTTCGGCTCTGATCTCGATAAGGATACGAAGGAGCGTCTGGCGCTCGGTGAGCGCGTGGTTGAGGTGCTGAAGCAGGGCAAGAACAGTCCGCTCTCTGCGGCGCATCAGGTCGTGATCCTCTACGCAGTTGTCAACAATCTCCTGCGTGAGATCCCGGTCAAGCGGATTGCGGAGTTTGAGCATGCGCTCCTGACAGAGATTGACGAGGTCCATGCGCAGATTGTCAGCTCCATCACTGAGACCGGTAAGCTCAGCCCGGAGACCGAGCAGGAGCTCAGAGAAGTCATCACCGACTTTGCGAAGAACTTTGTCTGATCGGAGGTAGGTGCAATGGCTGCTTCCAATATGAAGGCGATCAAGCGCCGCATCAAGAGCGTTGAGAGTACCATGCAGATCACAAAGGCGATGGAGCTTGTCTCCTCGTCGAAGCTCCGTCACGCGAAGGAGCGCGCCGACAAGGCTGTGCCGTTCTTCAATCTGCTCTATCAGACCATGAGTGAGGTCGCATCCGAGGCGGTGGGGTTTCATTCTGTCTACACCGAGCTCAGTGAGACGGGTGCGGCACTGCTGATTATCATTGCGGGTGACCGCGGTCTTGCAGGCGGCTTCAATGTCAACACCTTCCGTCTGGCAGAGAAGCGCATCCGCGAGCTGAAGGAGATCGGCAGAGAGGTCGTCCTCATGACGATCGGCAAGAAGGCATCGGAGCATTTTGCAAAATCCGACTGCCGCGTGCTCGGCACCTTCGACGGCCTCAGCGAGACGATCACGCCCCGCAGGGCGCTTCGCATGGCAGAGCATATCATCTCGCTCTTTGACGAAGGACATATCGCGATGATCGACCTGTTCTTCACGAATCTTGTGTCACCGCTCCAGCAGGAAGCGCGGCAGATGTCTGTGCTCCCTGTGCCGAATCTTGAACGTGCGACCGGGCTCCAGAGTCTTACAAATTATGAGCCGAGCCCCGAGGCGGTCTTTGATTCGCTGATCCCGCAGTATCTTGCGGGCATCCTCTACTGCACGGCGGTCGATACCTACGCCTCCGAGCAGGCTGCGCGCAGACTGGCGATGGAGAACGCGACGGACAATGCACAGGAGATGATTGACGATCTCTCGCTGAAATACAACCGTGCGCGGCAGGCTTCCATCACGCAGGAGCTGACCGAGATCGTTTCCGGCGCAAATGCGCAGGAGTAATACAAACGGTGTGCATGCACCGGAGAAAGTGAGCATCACATATGGCAAATGAAGAAGCAAAGCGCGGCGGCACCGGCAAGATCGTACAGATCATCGGCGCGGTTGTGGACGTCCGCTTTGAAAAGCATGAGCTGCCGAGACTGCTGAACGCCATCGAGTGTGACAACAACGGGCAGAAGCTCGTGCTTGAGGTCGCGCAGCATATCGGTGACGATATTGTCCGCTGCATCGCGATGAGCAGCACGGACGGTCTTGTGCGCGGACTGGATGCCGTGGATACCGGCAGCCCGATCTGTGTTCCGGTCGGCAGAGAGACGCTCGGGCGCGTGTTCAACCTGCTCGGCGAGCCTGTCGATGAAAAGCCGATGCCGGAGACCGCTGAGCGCCATCCGATTCACCGTGAAGCACCGTCTTATGAAGAGCAGGCTTCCTCGACGGAGATGCTGGAAACCGGCATCAAGGTCATCGACCTGATTGCGCCCTATCAGAAGGGCGGCAAGATCGGACTCTTCGGCGGCGCGGGTGTCGGCAAGACGGTTCTCATTCAGGAGCTCATCAACAATGTCGCGAATCAGCACGGCGGCATTTCCGTTTTCACGGGTGTCGGCGAGCGTACCCGTGAGGGCAATGACCTCTACAACGAAATGAAGGAAAGCGGCGTTCTTGAGAAGACCTGCCTTGTGTACGGTCAGATGAACGAGCCGCCCGGAGCCAGAATGCGCGTTGCGCTTTCCGGTCTTACGATGGCAGAGTATTTCCGCGACACCGAGGGGCAGGATGTTCTGCTCTTCATCGACAATATCTTCCGTTTTACGCAGGCAGGCTCCGAGGTCTCTGCGCTGCTCGGCAGAATGCCGTCCGCAGTTGGCTATCAGCCGACGCTGGCTACGGAAATGGGTGCGCTTCAGGAACGCATCACCTCGACCGGCAAGGGCTCTATCACATCCGTGCAGGCGGTCTATGTCCCTGCGGATGACCTGACGGACCCCGCTCCGGCAACGACCTTCGCGCATCTCGACGCAACGACGGTTCTGTCCCGTCAGATCGCATCGCTCGGTATCTATCCGGCAGTTGATCCGCTGGAATCGAGCTCCCGTATCCTTTCGCCGGATATCGTCGGCGAGGAGCATTACCGTGTCGCACGGCAGGTGCAGACCATGCTCCAGCGCTACACCGAATTGCAGGATATTATCGCGATCATGGGTATGGATGAGCTTTCCGATGAGGATAAGCTGACAGTCAGCCGCGCCAGAAAGGTGCAGCGTTTCCTCAGCCAGCCGTTCTCGGTCGCAGAGCAGTTCACCGGCATGGAGGGCAAATATGTCCCGATTGCAGAGACGGTGCGCGGCTTCCGCGAGATCATCGACGGTGAGCATGACGATATTCCTGAATCTGCATTCCTCTTTGCGGGCACGATCGACGATGTGCTTGCAAAGGCAAAGGCGATGGAGGCGCAGGGAGAGTGAGTACATTTCCGCTGCAAATCATCACGCCGGATAAGGTGTTTTTCGACGGAGCTGTGCAGCGCCTTGTTGTCCGCACGACAGAGGGCGATGTCGGTATCCTCGCAAAGCATGAGAAATATGTTGCAGCGCTGCCCTCGGGGCCTGTCAAGCTGACGCTTGAGGACGGTTCCGTGCGCATCGCGGCGCTGTCCGGCGGCGCACTGAAGGTCTCGCCCGACCGCACGGCGATCCTCGCGAATGCCGTGGAGTGGGCGGAGGAGATTGATGTAGACTGGGCAAAGCGCTCCGAGGAGGATGCCCGCCGCAAGGTGGAGCAGAGCAAGACGCAGCAGGAGCAGCTTGCTGCCGAAGCAAAGCTCAAGCGTGCGCTCAACCGTCTGCGCGTTTCCTCGATGAAAGAATGACTAAAACAGTAAAAACATAATCACAGGAGAGATATGAAAGATGAACGGTAAAACAAAGACATTCGGTATCATTGCAATTATCTGTGCGGCGATCGCCGTGACATTTCTGACGAATATTCCGACATGGCTCAAGTATAAGAACAACGAGATCACCGATCTCAACAGCGAGACGCTTGTGCTGACAAAGGGCGACATCATTGAGGGCGACGCAGACTATGTGCTCGGCGCTGCCGCAGAGGAATACAGCACCAATTTCGGTGTGCGCACCTCGGATTCGAGCTCGAAGCTCTACTATGTGCTCTGGCTCGATAACAACAAGTATGCGCTCTACGAGACCGGCAATAAGGATCAGTATGCCACACTCGACAAGATCACGGATGAGACCTTTGCATTCTTTGAGTCGCAGGCTGCATATCAGGAGAGCGGTGACGTTGAAGATCTGAAGCTGCCGACCACCAAGCTGCACATCACCGGCAGAGTGGTCAATATGTCTTCCGAAATTCAGGGCTATTTCAGAGAGTGGTACAATCAGGCGTTTGATGACAATGAATTTGATTCCTGCACAGAGACTGTCATGATCACGAATGCGGCGTTTGACCGTCTCGGCGTCACCGTTATCATCGGCGCGGTCGGCGCAGTGCTCGCGCTGCTCTTCCTCGCACTGACGGTCATTTCGTTCATCAAGGGCAAACAGGGTTCAGAATACGGTTATTGAGTAAATCAGCTGCCCGGGGAGCAGCATGAAAAAAGAGGGATTTGAGATGAGATTCAAAAAGCGCGTTTGTGCGGCACTTTCTGCTCTGGTTATGCTGGCGCAGTGTGTCGCGGTCCCGATGCCGTCTGTGTCAGCAGCAGGCGACACGCAGGACGACTGGCTGCATGTCGAGGGCGATAAGATCGTCGATATGCAGGGCAATGAGGTCTGGCTCACAGGCGTCAACTGGTTCGGCTATAACACCGGGCGCCAGGTGTTTGACGGGGTGTGGTCAAAGAATCTGCACAGCATGCTGACGCAGATCGCAGACCACGGCTTCAATCTGCTCAGAGTGCCGATGTCCACGCAGATCCTTTTGCAGTGGAAAAACAAGGAGTCAGACGATAAGAGTCCGTTCGGCATCAAGGATTACGTGAATGCGTATTCCAATCCTGAGCTGACCGTCGAGGGCGGCGTGGACGGTCAGGGGCGGTATACGATCATGTACAGCTTCGACATCTGGAACATGGCAGTGCAGTGGTGCAAGGAGCTCGGCATCAAGATCATGATTGACATTCACAGTGCATCCTCTGATCCGGTCGGCCATCAGAAGCCGCTGTGGTACGACGACAAGTATTCTGCCGACGACTGGCTTGAGGCGCTTTCGTGGTTTGCGGAGTATTACAAGGACGATGACACGATCATTGCGATCGACCTGAAGAATGAGCCGCACGGCAAGCCGGAGGAACAGCAGTTTGCCAAGTGGGACAATTCCCATGATGAAAACAACTGGAAATATGCGGCTGAGCGCGGCGCGATGGCAGTGCTGGAACAGAATCCGAATCTGCTGATCATGGTCGAGGGCAGCGAATGTTATCCTGACTTTGATCGCGGCGGAGACTGGACAACACCTGCCGTTGATTACGCACACTACGACGAGCCGAGCAAGATCTTCGGTGCATGGTGGGGCGGCAATCTGCGCGGTGTACGCGATTATCCTGTTGACCTCGGCAAATATCAGAAGCAGCTCGTCTATTCTCCGCACGATTACGGCCCGCTTGTCTGGAAGCAGACCTGGTTCTATATGGATGATGACAGCCGCAGCTTTGACAGGCAGTCGCTGCTTGACGATTACTGGTATGATTCCTGGGCATACATTGCAGAGGAGCATATCGCACCGCTGCTGATCGGCGAGTGGGGCGGCTTCATTGATGCGGAGCATGATCCGACAGGCGAGAATACCCATTGGCTGCACGAGATCCGCGACTACATGATCGACATGCACATTCATCACACATTCTGGTGCTTCAATGAGAATTCCGGCGATACCGGCGGATTGGTCTGGGATGATTTCGGTCAGTGGGACGAGGATAAATATGCGCTCGTGAAGCCTGCGCTCTGGCAGGATGACAACGGCGTGTTCATCAGCCTTGACCACCAGAGACCGGTCGGCGCAAACGGTCAGTCTCTCAGCGAATACTACGGCGGCGGCTCTGTCACAAAACCTTCGACCGAGACCACCACATCGACCACCGCCACAACCACGACGACTTCCGGCACGACAGGCGAGCCGGGCAAGCCGCGTTACGGCGATGTCGATCTCAACGGCGAGGTCGAGCTGCGCGACGCTGTGACGCTCTGTAAGGCGATCGCAGGCATTGAGGGCGCAGACCTCAGTGTTGCGCAGAGCGTGAATGCAGACTGCGACGGCAAAGCAGGCATCGACGGCAAGGATCTGACGATGCTTTTGATGGTGCTCGCAGGAACCTATGATCAGTCCGCGCTTCGCGGACCCGATCAGGCGTAAAATCTGAACAGGCGGCAGCATTTCTGTTGCCGCCTGCTCTGCATTGGGAGGAACTATGGCAAATCTGGAGCAGGTACCCGCATCCGAGCGGATCCACATCGGATTTTTCGGCGCACGCAATGCGGGCAAATCAAGCCTTGTCAATGCGCTGACGGGGCAGGAGGTCTCGATTGTTTCCGAGACGCCCGGCACAACAACCGATGCAGTCAGCAAGAGCATGGAGCTTCTGCCGCTCGGCGCCGTGATGCTTACGGATACGGCAGGTTATGACGATGATGATGCAGCACTCGGCGCACAGCGCATCGAAAAAACGAAGCGGGAGCTCTACCGCACGGATATTGCCGTGCTCGCCGCAGACGCATCAAAGCCGCTCGGCACAACGGAAACTGAGCTGATGCGTCTGTTTTCAGAACAGCATATCCCGTATATTCTCGTGCGGAGCCGCTGTGACCTTGTCAGCATGCGCACGCCGCTCCCCGAAAACGGCATTTATGTCAGCGCGAGAACGGGTGAGGGCATCGAAGCGCTGAAAGAGATGCTCGGAAAACTGGCGGAAGCAGATGCCGCACCGCGCAGTATTATCCGCGATCTTGTGCAGCCGGATGATGCGGTTGTGCTGGTGTGTCCGATCGACGAATCTGCGCCGAAGGGACGCCTGATCCTCCCGCAGCAGCAGACGCTCCGGGAGCTGCTGGACGCGCATGCGTCTGCGCTGGTCGTGCAGCCGGAGCAGGTCGCACCGCTGCTCGCTTCCCTGAACACGCCGCCGCGCATGGTCGTGACGGACAGTCAGGCGTTTGCGGCAGTCGCGAAGGCAGTGCCGGAATCGGTGCCGCTGACCTCCTTCTCGATTCTGATGGCACGTTACAAAGGCTTTCTCCGCACCGCGGTCTCCGGCGTGCAGACGCTGATGCAGCTCGATGCGGGCGCACGCATCCTTATTTCTGAGGGCTGCACGCATCACAGGCAGTGCGGCGACATCGGCACGGTAAAGCTCCCGAAGGCGATCTCAAAGCTGACCGGCAGGCAGTTTACGCTGGAATACAGCTCCGGCGGCAGTTTTCCGACCGATCTGACACCTTATGCGCTGGTGATCCACTGCGGCGGCTGCATGCGCACCGAACGCGAGATGCAGTGGCGGATGCGCACGGCTCTGTCGCAGGGTGTGCCGTTTACCAATTACGGCGTGACGCTGGCTGCATGCACGGGGATCCTTTCCCGCGCACTCATGGGAGATACGCTTTTGCAGGAGGGATAATTCCCGGTTCCCGGGCAACAATGATACAGAAAGAGGCGATCAATATGAAAAAAGCGGCACTTATCACAGGTGCAACCGGCGGTATCGGACTTGAGCTTGCAAAGCTCTTTGCGAAGCGCGAAGTTCCGCTGATTCTTGTTGCGCGAAATGCAGACAGACTGCATCGGATTGCGCGGTATTTTCAGGATGAATTTCACGTATCTGTGCTGACGGTCGCGCAGGATCTCAGTGTCGGCGGCGCAGCGGAAACTGTCTATGAGGCGGTACACAGCGCGGGCTGGGAGGTCGAGTATCTTGTCAACAACGCCGGCTTCGGCGACTGGTCGCGCTTTGTCGAGAGCGACTGGAAGAAACAGAGCGATATGATCGGGCTGAATATTCTTGCGCTGACAGGTCTCTGCCGGTTCTTCGGGCAGGATATGCGTGCACGGAAGAGCGGCAGGATCCTGAATGTGGCGTCGGTCGCGGCGTTTCTCCCGGGACCGTATATGTCAGTCTACTACGCGAGCAAGGCATATGTGCGTTCTTTCTCGATTGCGCTTGCCGAGGAGCTGAAACATGACGACGTGACGGTGACGGTGCTCTGTCCGGGCCCCACATCGACCGGCTTTGAGAAGGCTGCGAATCTCGACCACGGCTCGCCGATGTTCAAGTCGATGAAGGCGGCTTCTCCGCGGAATTGCGCAATATATGCGTATCACGCGATGATGTGCGGGCAGACGGTCGCATGTCACACGCTTCCGTCGAATCTTATCCGCATCGGAGTGCATTTTGCAACGGCGAAATTTGCAGCAAAGCAGTCTGCAAAGGTCAACGGCATCCCGAAGGAACCGAAGCGCAGAGTACGCAGAAGATAACAGAAACCGCTTCCGGCTGAGAAACCGGAAGCGGCGTTTTTTTATCGGAATTCCTCGTATTTCAGAACGGTCTCGATCACTGTGTTGCGGTCTGACGGCGTCATGCCGTAATACATCGGCAGGCGCACAAGGCGGTCGCTTTCCCGCGTGGTATATACATCCTCGCCGGAGAATCTGCCGAATTTCAGACCGGCAGGCGCGGAGTGCAGCGGGACGTAATGGAACACAGCGCCGATGCCCTGCTCTTTCATGTAGTTCAGGAAGCGTGTACGCATATCAAGATCGGCGACCTTGATATAGAACATGTGCGCATTGTGGATACAGCCGTCAGGAATCTGCTGAAGCTCGATCAGCCCGCGGTCGGCAAGCGGCTGGAATGCGGTGTGATAGGCAGTATAGGTGGTGAGGCGGTTCTCGTTGATCTCCTCTGCTTTGAGCAGCTGCGCATAGAGATATGCGGCGTTCAGCTCGCTCGGGAGATAGCTGTCGCCGAAATCGACCCATGTGTATTTATCGACCTGTCCGCGGTAGAACTTCGAGCGGTTTGTGCCCTTCTCCCGCAGGATCTCCGCCGCTTCTTCATCCTCGGGGTGATTGATCAGCAGCGCGCCGCCTTCGCCCATCGAGTAATTCTTTGTCTCATGGAAGGAGTAGCAGCCGAAGTCGCCGATGGTGCCGAGCGGTCTGCCCTTGTAGGTGCTCATGACGCCCTGTGCGGCATCCTCGATGACCTTGAGCCCGTGCCGCCGCGCAATTTCCATGATCGTGTCCATCTCACAGGCAACACCGGCATAGTGCACTGCGACAATGGCGCGTGTCTTGTCGGTAATCGCTGCTTCGAGCTTTGTTTCGTCGAGATTCATGGTGTCCGGGCGGATATCGCAGAACACGAGCTTTGCGCCGCCGAGCACCATTGCAGTTGCGGTGCTGGAGAAGGTAAAGCTCGGGAGGATGACCTCATCGCCGGGCTGGAATTTGCAGAGCAGTGCCGCCATATCAAGCGCACTGGTGCAGCTTGTCGTGAGCAGCACGCGGTTTGCGTGAAAATGCGTCTGCATCCATTCGTTGCAGAGCCTTGTGAACTGTCCGTCGCCGGAGATTTTGCCGGATTCGATCGCAAGGCGGATGTATGTCATTTCATCGCCGGTGACCGGCGGTTTGTTGAATGGAATCATGGGATCACTTCCTGTCAGATGATAGTCTTATTATATCAGATATTCCGTGATTTGTCAATCAAATTGCTAGCGGATTTCAAAGCAGCTGTCATCCTGAACGGGAATCTGCTTTGCATCCACATCATCAATAGAGCCGAAGCGCAGGTCACTGAGCACGCGGTACATCGCAGCAATATCAGCCGGTGTGCCCTCAGCCTCCATTTCCACCGTGCCGTCCCAGCAGTTTTTGACCCATCCCGTGACGCCGTACTGCCTTGCGCTGTATGAAGCCCGGTACCGGAATCCGACACCCTGCACATAGCCGTGAAAAATATAATGCATCCGTATTTTTTCCATATCTGTGCTCCTCAATGAAGATAGGTTTATTATAGCACATAACAGAGAAAACCGCAAGATTTCATCGAAAAAAGAAGCAGCCTGCGCCTCTCAACCGCATGCTGCTGAATCTGGAGGAATCCGGTGCATCGGCAGGGGACAGCCCCTCTCATTACCGGCCCCATGCCGATGCGCCGTTATGATTTGCCGTTATGTGACCGCGAACCCCTCTCTGAATTTGGTCACTGCGGCGATGAATGCATCACACCATTTGTCGAATGCAGGATCCTCTGTCTGGAATTCCGGATGCTCCAGTACATAGGAGACTGTTTTGCGGATGCCCTCTCTTGCAGAGACTTCTGCCTTGAAACCGGGCACCAGACGCTTCACCTTGCTGTTGTCAAAGGAAACGGAATTAGCCTTGTCACCGATCAGGCTGCCGGTGAAATCGTAATCGCTGACCGCTGCGAGCGTCTCCGAGGACGCATAGAACGGATGCAGTTTTACACCGAGTGTATCAGCGATGGCGTTGTAGATTTCATTCCAGCTGATGCTCTCGTCGGAAGTGATATGGAACGCCTCGCCGATTGCCTGCGGATTGCCGATCAGACCGACGTATGCTTTCGCGAAATCACTGTTGTGCGTAATGGTCCAGAGCGAGGTGCCGTCACCGTGGATGATGACAGGCTTGCCGTCGATGATACGGCGGACGACCTGCCAGCTTCCCGCATTGCCGTGAACGCCGAGCGGGATGCTCCGTTCGTCATAGGTGTGGCTCGGGCGCACGATGGTGACAGGGAAGCAGTTTGCGCGGTACATCTCCATGAGGAAATTCTCACACGCGATCTTGTTGCGGGAGTATTCCCAGTAGGGATTTTCGAGCGGCGTTTCCTCTGTAATGATATGGCTCTTTGCGGGCTTCTGATAAGCCGACGCCGAGCTGATGTAGATATACTGCTTGGTTCTGCCGCGGAAGAGGCGATAGTCGCGCTCGACCTGCTCGGGGACAAATCCGATGAATTCGCCGACGCAGTCAAACTCCATGCCTCTGAGCTTTTCGGCAGCGTCGTCCTCATCGCTGATGTCGCACCGGATCACCTGCACGCCTTCGGGCAGCTCATCGCTGCGAGTGCCGCGGTTCAGGAGGTATAAGGTATGTCCCTCTGCGGCAAGCTGTCTGGTGATCGCCATGCTGATCGTGCCGGTGCCGCCGATAAACAGAATTTTCATATAGGGGTGCTCCTTCTGTCAGATTTCTGCATGTGCCGCGATCTTGTAGATCGCCGTGATGTCATCCGCACGCAGCTCCATAAAGCCGCCGCGCACACCGTCTCCGATGCCGAACTTTTCGACCAGCGCGGGAATATCCGCTTCCTTCGCTCCGAGCTCCGCAAAATTGATCGGCATGCCGATGCTGCGGAGGAACTGCCGGAAGCAGCGGATGCCCTCTGCGGCAGTGCGTTCGGGATGCGCAAAATCCATTTCGCAGCCGAATACGCGGGTTGCCATCTGTGCAAAGCGCATCGGGTTATGCGGCATGACATGCTCCATCCAGGCGGGCATGATGACTGCGAGACCAGCGCCGTGCGCAACATCATAGAGCGCCGAGAGCTCATGCTCAATGCCGTGCGAATTCCAGTCCTGCTGCCTGCCGACACCGACGATGTTCGTGTGTGCGACCGTGCCTGCCCACATGATATTGGCGCGGGCATCATAATTGTGCGGATCCGCGATGACACGCGGGGTCTCCTTCAGCATGGTGAGCAGCACCGCCTCGCAGAGCCGGTCAGTGATCTCGACCTCCTGCGTATTGGTGAAATACCGCTCGAAGACATGCGCCATAATGTCGGTTGCGCCGCATGCGGTCTGATAGGCAGGGAGTGTTTCTGTCAGCGCGGGATTCTGAATCGAGAACCGCGGCCGCAGATACGGAGAACCCGCACCGCGTTTCAGCATACCGTCGGTCTTCGTGATGACGGAATCGCCGGAGCCTTCGCTGCCTGCCGCAGAGATGGTCTGCACCGTGCCGACCGGCAGCGCCGCAGTGATTTCCGCCTTTCCGCAGTAGAAATCCCAGAAGTCGCCGTCATAGAGGACGCCGGCTGCGATTGCCTTTGCCGAGTCGATGACCGAGCCGCCGCCGACCGCGAGGATGAAATCAAGCTGCTTCTCCCGGCAGATGCGGATGCCCTCATAGACGAGTGTATCACGGGGATTGGGCTGCACGCCGCCGAGTTCCTCAAATTCGAGCCCGGCAGCATGCAGCGAGGTTTTGATGCGTGCGATCAGCCCGGAGCGCACAGCCGAGCCGCCGCCGTAATGCAGCAGCACATGGCTGCCGCCGTATTTTCTGACATACTGACCGCAGTCATTTTCGCGGTCTTTTCCGAATACAAATTCGGTCGGGGAGTAAAACTCAAAATTTTCCATATCGCGGGTTCATCGCCCTTCTTTTCTGTGATGGTTTTATCCTAGCACATCGCGCTCGGAAATGCAAGCGATATTCTAAAATAAAATAGATTTTTACTATTTTTGAAAACGATCTTTATATTTCCGCGGCGCGTATGGTGCTATAATGTATGCTGTGTGAAAATACTATCAGAAAGGCTGATTTGATATGGAAGGCAGCAATGCCATCATGCAGAAGCTCACGACCGATGAGACCCTTTCCGACGACGCGCTTACGGAGAGCTTCCGGCGCAATCAGAATCACAGTCTCCGCACGCTGCTGGAGCTCTACCGCGGGCAGTATCTCAGGCTGTTTCTTGCCGTACTGCTCTTTGCAATCAAGCATACGCCGGTGTGGGTTTTGCCTGTAACAACGGCAAATATCATCAATGCGGCGACTGAACACAACGAACATACCATGCGCATCATCGTCATCAATACGATCGTGATGGCAGTGCTGATTCTGCAAAATGTTCTGACAAATTATTATCATACCTACTTCTACGCAAAGGCGATCCGAAGCGTGGAGCGCGGGCTGCGCAGCTCCATGGTGCGCAAGCTCCAGCAGCTTTCGATCACCTTCCACAATGAGATGCAGTCGGGCAGACTTCAGTCGAAGATCATGCGCGATGTGGAGCAGATTGAAAATTTGTCGTCTCAGATTTTCATATCTGTACTGAGCATCATCATGAATGTGATTGTCGCTTTT
>JAEEXH010000046.1 GCA_016291435.1 Oscillospiraceae bacterium | reverse complement strand
AGCTCCGCAAGGGTGAATCTCAAAAAGCATCCAGTGGATGTTTTTTGAGAGAGGGGAGCCCTGCGATAGAGGGCGCCCCTAGGCGAATCGCCCTGCGATTCGCGATTTTTGGACTTTATCGACAGACAGAAGCCCCCGGTATTTTCGTGATACCGGGGGCTTCTTCTGTTGAAAAAGGTATCGCTGCGCGAGGATTGATACCGGGCGCTGCCCCTTATGAATCCCACTTTGTTCAGAAATCACGCATTTACATGATTTTACGGTGCTGAGATGCCAAGGGGACATTTGGCAGGTGCTTGGAGGGAAGTTTGCCCGCAAACATACAGCGAAGCGTGCGGAGACGGAGACACGGAAAAGTCAGCCGACCTGAGAATCATGCCCGCCCGCGCCGCAGGGAAGTGTCACATCCTGCGCGAGCACCGCATCCGAATGATAGAGCCCGATGCCCGTGAATGCCGCATCCGCACAGACATCTGCGATCTCCCGCTGCAAAACCGTGCCGTCCTTCTGCCATTCCTCTGCGCCGCTCCCCGCAAAATCATCCCGTTCCCCTGTCTTGTATGCAGCAAGCCCTGCGGCAAGGCGCACCCCCTCTGCACGCGGCAGCGCAGCCCATTCCGCCAGCGTCTCTTTGAAAGGGCAGGTCTCGTTCTCATAGCCGAAATAGAGCTGCGGCAGCATCATGTCGCAATAGCCCGGCTCCGCGAGCCAGCGCGTCACATCGGCAAAGAGCGTATCCCGGTTGAGCGGGAGATTCCCCTGCGGGCTGACAGAAAACACCGCACCGTCCTTCGCTGCATGCACCGCCCCGCAGAGCCGCTTCACCAGCGCGGAGACCCGCCCGCGGCGCCATGCGGCAAGATCCTTCTCTCCGGATGCCGAAAAAAGCGCAGCGTCGGCGGCTGTCTCCGGCGAGGGGTAAAAGTAATCGTCGATGTGTACGCCCGCCGCCGTCGGGCAGTGCCGGAGCAGCTCCGTGACCGCCCCGCCGAGGAAATCTGCGGTCTCCTCTGCCGCCGGGTTCAGGTAGCAGCGCCCTTCAGATACAAAGATACATCTCTCCCGCCGCTGCGGATCCCGGAAGATCTGCGAGAGCCGTGAATCATCGTGATGCAGTGCCATCGCATCCTCTGTTTGCAGGCGGAGCGGATTCAGCCAGAGATGCAGCGACATATCTGCCGCTTCGCAGGCATCCGCGAACAGCGCCGCGGCGTCATGCCCGCCTGCGGCTGCCGAAAGCGGGTAGTATTCCGACGGAAAGAGCATTTCCCCGAAAGGGCAGATATGCACAAACACCGCACGGATGCCGCGTTCCCGCAGCGCAATCAGATAGTCGGTGATCTGTGCGCGGCACGCAGCCTCGTCCGGCTCAGAAAGCAGCCGCTCGCAGATAAAATACGGAATCCATGCCGCCCGGAAATCAGTCTCCTGCTCCGGCAGATGGAGCTGCGGCAGCGTCTGCCCGCGGCCGGGCGGATCGGCGGAGAGATCGCGGCTGCTCTGCGGGATGCAGGCGCTCAGGATCAGCAGCGCCAGAAGCGGCACGATCAGATGCTCTGTCAGAAGCGGCAGTCTGTGTTTCATCGGCAAGTCCTCCCTGTCAAAAATGATCGGCTGCTACTATTATATTCGCGCAGGCGGCGAAAAATTTGCCGGAAGCCGTCAAATACGGTATAACAAAGCGTATATTTCGTGACGAAAATTCGTGCAGATCAACGTCATAATTTGTTCACATTGTGAGTTTTTAGTTTTGATGATTCTGTTTTGCACAATTTTGGTCGTCACATTCTCCAAGAATTTGCGTGCCGTTTTTGCTGTTTTTCACAAAGGACCATTTCGTTATATATGCTAATTGCCCCAAAAATAGCTTGACAATGGCGGGAGTTTATGTTATACTGGTAGCGGTCCGCACGAGATTGTTACAATTCGGTTACGATAATCGGCGGCTTATTTACAAAATAGATATATAATCAAACAGCAGACAGGGGATCTTACAGGGAATAAAAAAGAGCATAAAAGGACAGTTAAACAGTTTCAGACTTCATTACGAGCCGGAAGAAAAAATGGAATGGAAATGGGAAAATCCGTGCGCCCCTCTGCGGACGCTCCGCCCAACCGAACGAAATGAAAGAGAAGGTGTCCTCTCCTATGAACCGTCTTTTTGCCCGAGCGGCAGCGGTCCTGCTCTCTCTCTGCATGACCTCCGCCATGGCGCCCGCCGTCTTCGCAGAACCGATCGCGACAGCAGGTGTCTCTTCTGCATCCGTCACAGCCGATGATGTGACCTACCGCCCTGTCTCCTATCTGGATTCCGCTGTGCTCACTGCATGGGTGCAGACGGTTATGAACGGCGACTGCGGGCTTTACAAGGATGAAAACGGCACAAAGGTGCCTGTTTCGATCGCTGTCAATGAATATCTCAACAACAGCCAGATGTATTTCGCACGCACCCGCTCCGGCGTCTTCTCCGGCTACGGCTATCAGTGCTACATCTATGCGCAGGCAGTCTATGCGCAGCTGTTCGATGAGATCGTCTATCACGGCCCCTCCTCCAGCTATATTTTGAAGCATTCCATACAGGTGATGGGTTCGTCTCCCGTGCTCACTTACAGCATGCTGCGCGATGCGCATGTCATGCCCGGCGCCTATCTCCGCACGACTGCCAACACAGACGGCAGTTACAGCAGCAGCTACGGACACTCCCTCATCATCCTCGGCTATGACGAGAACGGCATCACCATCCTTGAGGGCAACGCAAACGGCAGCGGACTCGTGCGCTGCTACACCACAACCTATGATCTCTTCAATTCCGGCTACCTGAATGCGCGGTATATCTGCCACATCGTGCAGCCGAACGATTTGTATTACCAGCAGAACTTCGGTCTGAGCTGGAATATGTACGCAAATGCCGCCGTCACAACGACCACAACGCCGGCGGCAACCACGGCACTGACCACGACCACAACACCCGCACCGCCCGAGACCTGGGAGGCGCCGGAGCTTGATCTGCACCGCGTCGGGCTGCACTATCAGCTCGATGTGCCGGGCGAAACAGCGCTCACATGGGAATCCAGCGACGAGACCGTCGCAGAGGTCGATGCTGACGGCACCGTGACACCGCTCAGAGACGGCTATGCGGTCATTACCGCCTCCGGCAGCGCCCGCAGCTATGACTTCGAGCTGAACATCGAAGGCGCTGACTGGGCAGACGCAGGCGATCTGGACAGCGACGGAGAAGTCACTGCGCTGGATGCCATGCAGGCACTCCGGATCTTCGCAGACAGCCACCTCACAGATGCCTCCGAGCTGACGGATGACATGCTCCTGATCGGCGATCTGGACGATGACGGAAAGATTATGGCAACGGATGCACAGCAGATTCTGCGGTATTTTGCAGAGCGCGTGTTCCGGCTTTCCGATGACAGCGCAGAGGAGCTCTGGCTCTCGATCCTGAACAACTGATACACAGAAACCCGCTTCGGTCAGGCTGACCGGAGCGGATTTTTGTGCGTTGTTCAAAAAAAGTTCATATTTTCGCATGAATTTGCGCAAGAATGTTCCAAATCGCACGAAACATCCTTGACAATTCTGCACAGTTGTGTTAAACTAAATTTGTTGAATTGTATAGAGGGGGAAATCTATACTTTATATTTAAAAGAGAGAGTCAACATTTTACGGAGGGATTATTATGAAAGACACAAAGATGAAAGTGCTGACATTCCTGTCAGCGGCCGTGATCGGAATGGGCTCGATCCCGGCATTCGGCGCACTGGCTGCTGACACCGCAAGAGTCGGCGACAAGCTTTCGGTTCAGAGCGGCTCGCAGTCACAGCACAGAGGAAACTGCGACGGCTACAGCTACGAGGTCTGGATCGACAACACCGGCGGCAGCGGCTCCATGACGCTCGGCAGCGGCGGCACCTTCAAGGCAGAGTGGAGCGCGACCATGACCAGAGGAAACTTCCTCGCACGCCGCGGCATGTCCTATGACGCAGACAAAAAGAAAGCGACTACTTACGATCCGATCGTCCTGAACTATGACGCAGAGTATACCGCAAGCAATCAGGGCAACTCCAGACTGTGCGTCTACGGCTGGTTCAGAAATCCGCTCGTTGAGTATTACATCATCGAGGACTGGAAGAACTGGAACCCGTCTATGGACAGCAACAAGAACGAAAGCAAGACCGTCACAATCGACGGCGCGGCATATGAGATCTTCTGGCTCTGGCATGAGGGTCCGACGATCGACGGCGGCAGCGCCAGATTCAAGCAGTATTTCAGCGTCCGCAAGAACACCAGAACCTCCGGCTCCATCACCGTTACAGATCACTTCAAGGCATGGGCGAACGCCGGCTGGGATATCGGCACGCTCTATGAAGTTGCTCTGAACGCAGAGGGCTGGGAGAGCAGCGGCACCGCAAACATCAAGAAGCTGACCATGTCCAACACCCCGGATTCCAGTGTCACCGGCACCACCGTCTCCACCGAGCCGGAGCCTACGATCTCCTATACGCCCGCTTCCGGCAAGGGCACTTCCATCACCGACAGCTTCGAGACCACCTCGACCCTGTGGGAAGGCAGAGGCACCAATTCCGTCGGTCTGACAAAGGACTTCACACACGGCGGCACACAGGCGCTCTATGTCACCGACCGCGAGCACTCCTGGAACGGCTTTACCGCAACAAGCGATGAGCTCGTCGCAGGGCATGAGTATTCCTTCGAGGGCTACACCGCGATCAAGAGCACGAATTATGACAAGGCTGGCTTCACCGTCGGTCTCCAGTATGACCTCAACGGCAAGACAAACTACGATGACATCACCAGCGCAAGCGCTGACTCCGGCAAGTGGGCAAAGCTCGCTGATGACTTCACGATCCCGGCAGGCGCAACCAATATCTCACTCTACATCCAGACAACCTACACCGAGAACGATCAGCCGAGCGACATCATCCCGTTCTTCCTCGATGATGTGACGCTGACCGACAAGTCTCAGGCAACCACCACCACAACGACGACCACTACGACCACAACGACGACTACCACCACAACGACCACGACGACAACTACGACCTCCACCACAACCACGACCACCACGACGGAGACCACCAGCACGACCTTCGTCACCGACGGCAACCCGCTGCTCGCAAACGAGACCTCCGTCAAGGCAAGCGCAAACGGCTCTGCTAAGATCGACTTCTCCTATCCGCTGGGCGGCACTCCGAAGGATCTGACCTTCAGCGTCGCGGATGAGTCCGTCGCAAAGGTTGTCTATACCAGCGGAAACACCGCAACGATCCAGGGCATCAAGGCCGGCAAGACCACAGTCACCGTCAGCGACGGCAAGCACTACCCTGTCACGATCGAGGTTGAGATCACGGCAGCTGAGCAGGTGAGCAGTCTCCGCGGCGATATCGACTGCGACAATGATGTCGGACTGAGCGACGCAGTTGCAATGGCAAAGGCGATGGCCGGCAAAGACATCGGGCTGACTGCACAGGGTCTCCACAACGGCGACCTGAACAACTCCGGCGGCATTGATGATAAGGATCTCACATCGCTGCTGAGCTTCCTCGCAGGCATAATTGAAAAGCTCTGATCCCGCAGCAAAATCCCCGTACTGTATCATGCAGTACGGGGATTTCTGATTTTATAAGCACGGAGCCCGTGCAGGCGATATTCTCAAGCCAGCTGACATTTCTGTGTCGGACTGCGGTCAGCGGCACCTCATTCGTGCAGCAGCAGCACGAGCAAACCGCCGACTGCGGCAAGCATCGCAGCAGCCTGTGCCGCACAGCCCCCGCAGCAGCCGCGGCGGCGCACATGCGGCGGCAGCGGTCTCGGATCCGGGTGCGCATAGGGCGGACGCTCAAAATCACGCGGGAGGGGCACGCTGCGGAAATAGGCATTGCCGGGCGCATCATCATAGAGCCCCGGGTCATATCCCGGCATGCGGTCATAGCCGAATGAATGATCATATTCATGCCAGCGTGCGCGGCTGCGCGGCGGCCGCGTGGGACGGTGCGCGCGCGCATCCCAGCCGGGCTCCCTGCGCGGGTACGGCTTCTGATACGGATTCTGCTGCGGCGGTCTGCTGCCGAAATGCGAGCGGAAGAATCCGCCGGACTGCCGCGGGCTGCCTGCCGTACGGTCCGGGGCGGGGAGCCCCCGCGGGCGTTATTCTCAAGTCGTCCAAATATCCCGTGCTCGACAATGCACCAGTGACGGCGCTGTTCGCGCCTGTTGCAGTCAGTGTTCTATTAGCGGTGCCGGTGAATTCAAAAGCTGCGAACAGCAGCGTCATACATAGCTGCTGCACATTCTCTTTCCCGCCTCCCGGAGGCAAAATGCCTGCACGGGCTCCGTGCAAATTCTGATTTGTCTTTGACGGGTGATGCAGCATCTCAGGGGATATAATAATACACAGTGCCGCCGAGCTCCTCGCTGAAATATGAAGGGATCACCGCAGCAAGCGGATCTGATGCGGGATCTGCGGCAAGCTGCTCCGCAAGATAGCAGAACAGCGCGATCTGATCCGTTGTGACGGCGGTGCCGTCTGTGAGGCGTGCGGAGACCTTACGCGGTGACTGCTGATCGACAATCGCCTGTCTCCCGCCGAAGCTGTACCGGATCTGCTGCAAAACCGCTGCGCCGTCTTCCGGAGTGCCGTATACATCGGCTGAGAGCAGCGCACCGGGCGCCAGCGAAGCCTCTGTGCCGTTTGCAGAGAAGGAACAAATGCTGCCGTCCGCACGGAAGCCTGCCGCTTCTGCCATCTGCACAAGATCAAAAACGGTCTGACCTTCCTCCTCGCGGCAATACTGCGCGGGATCCTTGCTGAGCGGAAGCCGCACTGCCGCAATCCCAGAAAGCTGATGCTGCACAGGACCCGTTTGCGCGGGCGCTGTGCTTGTCTGTGTTTCAGTCTCCGCAGTCTCTTCGAGCAGAGCGGTCGTCTCCGGGAGCGCCGTGGTGTCGTGCATCTCTGCCGTCTCCGTGACGGCTGATGCTGTCTCGGGCGAGGGCTCTGTCTCCCACGGATCCGGCTCCGTGAACAGCGGCTCCGTCTCGCGGTATGTGTCATCATAGGCATCATAGCCCGGTGAACGCGCCGGATCCGTCAGCTCCGGGTAGACAGCTTCTGTTGTCTCCGCGCTGTTTTCCGCATAATAAACATAGCTGTTTTCTTCCGGCTGATCATAATCCAGCACACAGCCGCTGAGCAGGAGCCCTGCCGCAGCCGCAGCGTATAATTTGCCCTTCGGTTTCATAGATACCCTTTCTTTTTTCAATGCTTCGCGATCTCAAAGGTGAAAATCACGCTCGGAATCACGATCAGAATCGTGTTGCGGATCATTTTTCTGCGCATTTTCCGCCACTGCCGGTCTGTCAGCTTTCCGACGCGCGGGATACTCAGCAAACTGAGCACGACTGCCGCCGACATATAGATGAAATAGCAGTTGACTGTGAACAGATAGGCGGCGCCGAGCAGCATTTTCCATTCCTGATGCGCCAGCGAATAGCCGCAGGTGCAGAGCGGGGGCATGAGCGCCGTCGCAATCGCAACGCCCGGGATGACATTATTTGCCTTGTCGCGCCGCGTGTTGCCGATGATGCCGGCAAAGCCGCCCGCGACCGCGACGATCACATCAAAGAAGCCGGGCGATGTGCGTGCAAGCAGCTCTGTGCTCGGTGCATTGACCGGCGAGAGAATAAAATACAGCGTCGAGACCAGCAGGCTGACGATCACCTGAAAGGCAAAGCCGAGCGTATTGCGCTCAAACTGCTTTTTGTCGCCGGAAACTGTGCCGTAAGCAAGCGCAAGCAGGCTGCCCATCAGCGGGGAGATCAGCATGGCGCCGATGATCACCGCCGCCGAGCCGGTATTCAGTCCGACCGATGCGATCAGGATGGCACAGATCAGCACGCACATATTGGTGCCCGTGACCTGCCCGCCCGCCAGAATGCGCTCCCTGATCTCCTCATGCGAAGCGGAATCCTCATGCAGCGAGAAAATGCGCCGGAGTGTCTGCTTCAGTTCGTCCAATGGCTGCACCGTCCTTTTCTCTTGTTTTCGTATATTATACCATATTGCGCAAAAAAAAGCAATGGCGGCGGGGAGCCCCCGCCGGCGTCTTTCTCAAGTCAACTGACTATTCCGCGCTTGACAATTCACCGGCGACGCTGCTGTTCGCAGCTATTGCAGTAAATGCTTTGAGAATAGTGCAGGATATATTCAGCAGCGCAGGTGCAGACAAAAGCTGCGAGCAGCTATTGCAAATTCCGTTCTCCCCTGTCTTATCCTATCTGTTTTGGTTTCCCGTCAGCTTGGAGTTCACTGATAGAGGAATAGGGGATCAGGAAAGCGGGGGCTCGGGGGCGAAAACCTAAGGGGGAAGGGAGAGTGCGAGCGCAGCGAGCTTCGCTCTTCCCCCTTGGGTTGTCACCCCCGGTTCAGGTGCGCCCGGAGCCCGGGCAGGCGTTTTTCTCAAGTCAACTGACTATTCCGTGCCAGCCTGCGCACCGGTGACGCCGCTGTTCGCGGCTGTTGCAGTAAATGCTTTGAGAATAGTGCAGGATATATTCAGCGGCGCAGTTGCAGACAAAAGCTGTCTTGACCCCTCCGCCACTGCCTTCGGCAGCGGGTCCCCTCCCCTTTCAGGGGAGGCTAGAAAACAGGGAGGAACGGTGCGTCCAAAAGCCGCGAACAGCGGCGTCATACCTAGCTGCTGCACATTCTATTTCCCGCCTCCCGGAGGCAAATTGCCAGCGGGGGCTCCCCGCAGCCCCCGCCGGCGTCTTTCTCAAGTCGTCCAAATATCCCGTGCTTGACAATTCACCGGCGACGGCGCTGTTCGCGCCTGTTTCGGTAAATACTTTGATAATAGTGCGGATAATTATTCAGCGGCGCAGTTGCAGACAAAAGCTGTCTTGACCCCTCCGCCACTGCCTTCGGCAGCGGATCCCCTCCCCTTTCAGGGGGGGCTAGAAAACAGGGGGAACGGTGCGTCCAAAAGCCGCGAACAGCGGCGTCATACCTAGCTGCTGCACATTCTCTTTCCCGCCTCCCGGAGGCAAATTGCCAGCGGGGGCTCCCCGCCCCCTCTTGAAATGGGAGGGGAAACATGGTATAATAATTGCAGATCCTTTACGGAAGGAGCAAACCATGGCAAAGCAAGACAAGCATCTGTATCCCTCTGTCCACAGGGGCATCGTCATTGCGGCAGTGCAGGCGCTCGGCATCGTGAACCATCGGGCGGCAAAACGCTTTTCCGTCGGCGACCTCGAAACCATGACGAACGAAGCCGCTGCCCCCGATGTTCGCGGCGACCGCCAGCAGGGCCGCGGCAGACATTATTACTGCGCTGTCTCCCCGAAGGGCGAACCGCAGCCGCAGCATTTCATCACCGGCAGCTACCGCAACGGCAGACATGCGCTCGGCCCCTCCCCGCTCACAATGCTCGAGGGCGAATACCGCATGGCGCTCGGGCTTTACCGCGCCGGCAGATTCTATCCCGCAATGCAGTCGATCTCCCGTGCGATGCACATGCTCGCCGATATCTGCTGCCCGCCGCACAGCTCCGGTCTCACCTATTTCTCCCGCTTCGGCTATGCCCACAAGCGCTATGAGGCAGGTGCCGCTGAGCTCTTCTGGGGCGGCAACGGAAAGATGATCGCTTCGGAGGAGCACAACGCCGCGCAGAAATGGGCGGAGGAGGCAGCGGAAAATATCCCCTTTGACCATTACACCGATCTCTGGCAGTACAGCGCGCCCCGCCCGGACGGGACATGGCGCCGCAGCCGTTTCACATCTGTCTGCAATGCGCTGGCAGAATCCGGTGCAAAGGAGCTGCCCTTCGTCTTCAGCAGCGAACGCGCAGACCGCGATGAGTCCGCGCACCGCCGCATCATCCTCTCGATTCAGAACTGTGCCGCCCTGCTCGCCGCCTTCGACCGCGATATCAGCGACAAATCCGTCCCTGTCTGGTCAATGCATCAGCCCTACTGGCTCTGTGCACCCGGCGCAAAGCTCGCGCTCTCGCAGGATCCGCTCTATCTCCACTTCGAGGAGGACGGCGCGGTCTCCCTTGCGACGGCAGAGGGCGCCTATCTCTCTGTCTCACGCCGCTTCGGCACCGTTTCGCTCCGGGAGCCGGATGAGGGCTATATCACAGAGTTCCGCTTCGGCTATGAACCGCTGCTCGCGCTCTACCCGGAAGGCAACCAGAAGAAGCTCGTGAGCGTCACGCGATATTTCCCGCTCTGCCGCAGCCGCAGCAGCTTTGCACGCGAGGCCGATCTTATCCGCTCCGCAGGCTTCGTGCTCAGGCGCAATCCGCCGAAACGCTGCCGTTTCATCTTCGGGGAAAAGACACAAAACCCGGATGAATGAGGTTGTGCAAATTGCTGTGATACGCCCGTCAAATCACAGCGCTATGCCGAATTGCGGGGGACATTGTTCCAAAATTCCGCCCCCGCCTTGACAAAAGCATGTAAAATATGCTATAATAAATTGACTATTAAGCCCGCAGGTCATGCAGTTTGCCGCAGGCCGCCCGGGCATCAAAGGAATGGTATTTAGAATGGATAAGCAGATCCGAGTGAAGTTTCATGTCTCCTTCCAGCCCGGCTGGGTGCTTGCCCGGCGCGACGCCTCTGCGCTGCCCGTCGATCAGACGGCAAGCCGCATCGTAGAAAAGCTGGAAGGCGAAATTATCCGCAGCAACCTGACCGAATGCGAAGGCGTGCTCACAGGAAAGGATGCCTCCGAAGCGGAAAAGGCGCTCAATCAGCTCATCGCGGACACATTTGATATTTCCGTCGATGATGCCTGCTTTGCAGTCGCGGTTGAAGTGCTCCCCGCAGAGGAAGCCCCCGCTGAGCCGGAGACCCCGAAGGCAGAAACGCCCGCTGAACCCGCAAAGCCGGAAGCGCCCGCAGCGCCCGCTGAACCCGCAAAGCCCGCGACCGTCGGCGGATTCCCGCTGCCCTCCTCGCTCGGCGGCGCACAGCAGCAGTCTGCCGCAGCAAAAAAGCAGCCCGAAGCGCAGCAGGCATCCGCTGAGACCCCTGAAGCGGTCATGGCGGAGATTGAGGCGCTGATCGGCGCAGAGCCCTTCAAGGAGATCTGCCGCGAGGCTGTCAGCATCGCGCCCCGTCTCAAGGAAAACGATATGCTTGAGGCATTCACACGCAGATGCTACCTCTTCGCCGTCAACGACGGCTGCGGCCTCACGCATTATCTTGAGCTCTACGCAAAGCTCATCGAGGCGCTCGGTCTCTTCAATTTCCACCCGAGCAACAGCGGTCTGCCCATCAGCTTCCGCACCGATAAGAAGGCGCCCGTTGTCGAGGCGCAGCTCCCGCCGCCCGATTCCGATCAGAATCCCGAGGCAGCGATGAAGAATATCCTTCAGCAGGGCAAGAACTATGTCGTCTGCATTGATATTTCCGCCTGGATGAGCAAGATCACCTCGCCTGTCTTCCGCAGCATCCTGCGGCAGGCAGAGCTCAGCGCCGGCGAGAGCATCATCTGCTTCCGCGTGCCCTTCATCGAGCACACGGTGCTGCATAACCTGCACAAGGCACTGAACGATCAGCTCTTTATCCGTGATGTCGCGATCGTGCCCTTTGAGTGTGCAGAGCTTGAGACCTATGGCAGAAAGCTGCTTGAGAACAAGTCCTTCACCGTCGAGGATGCCGCCTGGGAGCTCTTCAAGCTCCGCCTCCACGACGAGAAGAACGACGGCAGATTCTACGGCTTCCACACCGTCCGCAAGGTGGTGCTGGAAATGCTCTATATGAAGCAGCTCTTTGATGTGCAGAACGGCATCTCCGACAAGGTCATCAAGGCAGAGGAGATCAAGGATCTCTGCATCTCCGAGCACAGCATCGAGAAGACCGGCGAGGAAATGCTCGCGGATCTGGTCGGCATGGAAGCAATCAGCGATCAGGTTCACACCGTCATCGGTCAGATCCTCGCAGCGCTTGAAAACGATAAGCTCGAGATGCCGTGTATCCATATGCGCTTCCTCGGCAACCCCGGTACCGGCAAAACGACCGTTGCCCGCATCATCGGCAAGCTGCTCGCAGAAAAGGGCGTCCTGCGTGTCGGTGCATTCATCGAGCGCAACAGCCGCGAGCTCTGCGGCAGATACATCGGCGAGACCGCTCCGCTGACCGCAGCCGCATGCCGCGATGCCTACGGCTCCGTGCTGTTCATCGACGAGGCGTATTCGCTCTACCGCGGCGGCGACGCCAGCAAGCGCGATTACGGTCTGGAGGCGATCGACACGCTGATCGCGGAGATGGAAAATCACCGCAGCGATATGGTCGTCATCATGGCAGGCTACACCGACGATATGGAAACGCTCATGGGCGCAAACGCCGGTCTCAGAAGCCGTATGCCGTTTGAGATCCGCTTCCCGAATTACACAAAGGAGCAGCTCGCAGAGATCTTCCTGCGCATGGCTTCCAAGTCGTTCACCTGGAATGAGGATTTCGAGCAGGCGATCCGCGATTACTTCATGAAGCTCGATCAGGCGATGATCGACTCCAAGGAATTCAGCAACGCCCGCTTCGTCCGCAATCTCTACGAGCGCACCTGGGGCAAGGCAGTGCTCCGCTGCCAGATGGCTTCGCAGCCCTGCAAGGAGCTCCGCACCGAAGACTTCGCGCTTGCCGTCTCCGACAGCGACTTCCAGAACATCATCGGCAAGCCCGCAAGAACGCTCGGCTTCTCCTGATCCCCGTTTCTCAGCGGGGCAGGCGTCCCGCACAATTATATTATTTATTCCACTTATAAGGAGGAACTAACCATGGCAGCAACACAGCAGCAGCTTCAGAACGCAGAGAACATGTTCAACTCCATCTGCAACATGCTCAACAGCATCAACTTCCGCTACGATACCGGCAGACGCGACGAGGACTTCGTCATCACCTGCACCGTCAACGGCGATGACATCCCGATGAAGATGTTTATTATCGTGCGTCCGGAGCGCGAGATCGTCTCCCTGCTCTCGCCGATGCCCTTCAACACCCCCGAGGATAAGCGCGTGGAAATGGCAATGGCAGTCAATGTTGCAAACTACGGCATCATCGACGGTTCCTTTGACTACGATATCTCCGACGGTGAAATCCGCTTCCGCATGACTGCAAGCTACATCGAGTCTCTGCTCGGTCAGGAGCTCTTCAAGTACATGCTCTTTGTCTCCGCAAATACGGTTGACCGCTACAATGACCGCTTCATGATGCTCGCAAAGGGCAACATGACCCTCGATCAGTTCATTCAGGCGGACAGACAGTGATCTTGAAAAGATGTGTGCCGGACAGATATGCGCTGTTCGGCACATTCTGCAAAAAAGGAGGAAACACTTATGGCAGCAACACAGCAGCAGATGCAGAATGCTGAAAACGTATTCAACACCATCACCAAGATGCTCGACAGCATCAAATTCCACTATGAGACAGACACCAGCGACGGCATGTTCATGGTGACCTGCACCGTCAACGGTGACGACATTCCGATGAAGGTCTTTATGTTCGTCCGTCCGGAGCGCGAGATCGTCAGCCTCTTATCGCCGATCCCGGTCAAGGTGCCGGAGGATAAGCGCGTCGAGATGGCACTTGCAGTCACGATGGCGAACTTCGGCATGATCGACGGCTCCTTCGACTACGACCTTGAGCGCGGCGAGATCCGCTTCCGCCTGACCGAGAGCTTCGTCGAGAGCCTGCTCGGTGCAGAGCAGTTCCGCTATATGCTCGGTGTTTCCGTGAATACGATTGACCGCTTCAACGACCGCTTCCTGATGCTCGCAAAGGGCATGATGACGCTGGAGCAGTTTACGGATGCGCTCTCCAAATGACGCGCAGAGCACACACAGAATCAAGGAGGTAATCCAACATGGCAGCAACTGAACAGCAGCTCCAGATGGGAGAAAAGGTATTCCAGACAATATGCAGCATGCTCAACGGCATCAACTATCACTACGAAACCGACCGACGCAATGAAGATTACCGCATCATCTTCACAGTCAACGGCGATGACATCCCGATGAAGATCTATATGATCGTGCGTCCCGCACGCGAGGTCGTCAGCCTGCTCTCCTCGCTGCCCTTCCAGGCACCGGAGGACAAGCGCGTGGAGATGGCGATGGCGGTTGCGGTTGCAAACTACGGTCTGATCGAGGGCACCTTCGATTATGACATCAACGACGGCGAGATCCGCTACCGCCAGACCAACAGCTATCACGAGAGCCTGCTCAGCGAGGCGCTCTTTGATAAGATGCTCCAGCTCTCGCTGCACTGGATCGACCGCTACAACGACCGCTTCATGATGCTGGAAAAGGGCATGATGACCCTCCAGCAGTTCATCGAAGCGGAGAACTAAAGCGTCGCTTTGCGAAGATTGATCAACACAATGAAAGGCATGGCTTCGGCTGTGCCTTTTTTGTCCCGCAGTCAGTTCCGCAAAGCCGGGCTCCGATTCGGGAAATTACCACTTTACTTTTTTGCGGTTCTG
The DNA here is from genome assembly GCA_016291435.1 of Oscillospiraceae bacterium. GTDB lineage: Bacteria > Bacillota > Clostridia > Oscillospirales > Ruminococcaceae > Firm-04. Next base: position 8,856 of record JAEEXH010000046.1, on the reverse strand, counting down.
TGATATAATAGATTTGATTATCCGCAGGCGGGCTTTGTCTGCCCCTGCCAGAAAAATACAGAACAAAAAAGGAGCCTTTCCTATGCGACTGCGCAGCCCGTTTTCTCCGATCACCCTTGAAAATGAGCGGAGAGAGCCCTATTTGCAGGTCTTCCTGCTGGGCTTTGGTATCTTATTCCTCTCGATTCTGCCCATCGTGATCTTCACGCACGGCTACTTTATCTATTACGGTGACTTCAATTCGCAGCAGATCCCCTTCTACTGGCTCGCACACCGCGCCGCACAGCAGGGGGCGCTCGGCTGGAACTGGTTTACCGACCTCGGCTCGAATTTCATCGGATCCTATTCCTTCTATCTGCTCGGCAGTCCCTTCTTCTGGTCAACTGTCCCCTTCTCCGATGACACCGCGCTCTATATGATGCCCTATCTGCTGGCGCTCAAGCATGCCTTCGCCGCGCTGACTGCCTATGCCTATATCCGGCGCTTTGTGCGGAACCGGCAGGCGGCGATGATCGGCGGCCTGCTCTATGCCTTCTCGGGCTTCCAGCTCTTCAACATCTTCTTCAATCACTTCCAGGATGTGACCGCGTTCTTCCCGCTGCTGCTCATCACGCTCGAGCAGCGCGTCAATGAGAACCGCCGCGGCATCTTCGCGCTGACGGTCGCATTCATGGCAGTCCTCAATTACTACTTCTTCACAGGACAGGCAGTGTTCGTGATCCTGTATTTCATCCTGCGCTGCCCGTGCAGGGATTTCAGCGCAAATCTCCGCAAATTCTTCAGCATTGCCTTTGAAGCGGTCGCCGGCGTGATGATCGCAGCCTTCATGCTGCTGCCCTCCGCCCTTGCCATCATCGAGAACACCCGCGTCTCCAATTACCTCTTCGGGCTCGATATGGTCACCTATTCCGACCGCACACGCCTCTGGCGCATCATCGAGAGCTTCTTCCTGCTGCCCGATGCCCCCGCACGCCCCAATCTCTTCCAGTCGGATTTCGGCAAATGGGCATCCATCGGCGGCTATCTCCCGCTCTTCTCGATGGCAGGCGTCATTGCGTTCATGTCGCAGAAGCGGAAGCATTGGGCAACAAGGCTCACCGCAATCTGCATGGTCTGTGCGTTCATTCCGATCCTCAACTCGATGTTCTATATGTTCAACGGGTCGTATTACGCACGCTGGTTCTATATGCCGATCCTTATTATGGCGCTGATGACTGCCTATGCGCTCGACAATCCGAAGATCAAATGGCGCGGCGGCATCACCGTCTGCGGCATCTTCTTCGCGCTCTGCGCCGTGATCTCCCTGCTCCCGACAAAGGATAAGGACGGCGCGGTTCACTTCTTCGAGTTCGCGAAATACCCGTGGTATGTCTGGCTGGTGCTGCTGCTCTGCACTGCCATGCTCATCATCACAGGCATCATTGCGGATGCACGCCGTCAGGGCAAGCCCGCGCAGGATATGGCGCTCTGGATGACCGTGCTCGGCTGCATCTTCTCGACCTGCGCAATGGTCTATTTCGGCGTCGGGCTCGGCGCTTACCCGACCTACTACGTCAATTCCGCGATCAAGGGCGGTAAGGAGATCTCCGTAGATATGCCGGAGAATCAGTTTGCGCGTGTCGATATTTCCGAGGACTACGACAATTACCCGATGATCTGGGGCTACCCGAACATGCGCTGCTTCCACAGCGTTGTCCCGACCTCGATCATGGATTTCTATGACGCACTGGATATTACGCGCGATGTCGCATCCCGTGCAGACCACAAGGCATATCCGCTCCGTGCGCTCTTCAATGTCAAGTATTACTTTGACAAGGCATTTTCCGATCAGACGGATACCTATACCTATGAGCTTGATATGCCCGGCTTCAATTATCTCAAGAAGGAAAACGGCTTCTATATCTACGAGAACGAAGCGTATATTCCGATGGGCGTCGCATATAACTGGTATATCGACCGCGAGAGCTTCGACCAGATGACGCCCCTCTCCAAGCAGAAGATCATGCTCAAGGCGCTGGTGCTTGAGGCAGATCAGGTCACGCGCTATGCCGACCTGCTCGAAAAGCTGCCGGAGAATGAAAAGTATTCGCTTGATGACAACAACTACGCCGACTACTGCAAATCGGTCGCAGAGACACGCACCTGCTCCGATTTCAGCTATGATTCCTACGGCTTCCGCGCACACGCATCGCTTGACGAGCCGCAGATGGTCTTCTTCAGCGTGCCCTTTGAAAAGGGCTGGACTGCGGAGGTCAACGGCAAGGCAGTCACGCCGGAAAAGGTCAGTGTCGGCTTCATGGCAGTGCCCTGCGAGGCAGGCGAGAATACAATCGTATTCCGTTATGAGACGCCAGGGCTGCGCATCGGTCTGATGATCTCTGCGGGCGGTCTCCTGCTGCTGGTGCTCTATCTGCTCTTTACGCTCAGACGCGCAAAGACCGAGCGCCGCACTGAGCCGCGCAGACGCTACTGCTACGACTACGAGGCAGGTCTCACGCTTCCCGTCGCGGAGCACAACGCCTATCTGCGGTATGCTTTCTATCGCCGCAGCACTGAGGAGGCGGAACCGGAGGAGGGCGATCCCGCAGAAGATGCGCCGCCCGCCGATACAAAAAAAGACCCCGCGGAGGAACCCGCGGAGCGTCCGAAGGAGGATACCGATGGAGACAGCACATCTGATTGAACAGCAGCTCAGCTCCGAGGAGATCTACAACGGCAGGATCCTGCATGTCACGCGGGACACCGTGCTGCTCGAAAACGGCGATCAGGCGATCCGTGAGGTGATCCATCACCCGGGCGGTGCCTGCGCCGTGCCGGTTGTCATGCGCGGCGGCGTGCCCCATGTGCTAATGGTAAAGCAGTTCCGCTATCCGCACCGCGCAGAGACGCTGGAGCTCCCGGCGGGCAAGCTCGAACAGGGCGAGGATCCTGCGGAATGCGCCAGACGCGAGCTCAGAGAGGAAGCGGGCGCGGTCGTTGAGGATGCCAAATTTACGCTGCTGGGGTCGCTTTTCCCGACCCCGGCATACGATACCGAGGTCATTTATATGTATCTCGCAGAGGATGTGACGCTGCTGCACACGCAGTCGCTGGATGCGGATGAATTCCTCGATGTGACGGAGCTGCCGCTCAGTGAGGCGGTCGATCGGGTCATGCGGAATGAAATTCCCGACGCGAAAACGCAGATCGCGCTGCTGAAAGCGGCAAGGGCGCTCGGCATCTGATCTCACGGCGGCACAAAAAACCGCCGCCCGGGGCTTATGCCGGACAGCGGTTTTCGGGATACTGCACTCAGAGGATCGGCTCCTCGGGAGCAATGCCGTTCTCAGCAAGGTCTGCCTTGAACTGCGTAAGCTGTGCCTCCTGTGCGTCGCGGAGCTGCTGCTGGAGCTGCGCCTCATACGCATCGAGGATCTGCTGCTCGAGATACTGTCTTGCCTGTGCCGAGATCGGATGAACGATGTCGCGGAAAATCCCGCTCTCATCCTTCCGGCTGGGCATCGCAACAAAGAGCCGGTTCTCGCCCTGCACAACCTTGATGTCATGCACGGCAAGCATCTGGTCGAGTGTGATGGAGACAATGGCGCGGAGTCTGCCGTCAGCCATCATCTTGCGGATCTTGAGATCTGTAATTTGCATGATAGGTACCTGCCTTCCTTTGGATGCATCCTGCGTCTGTCTTCTGACTCCCGTGATGCGCTGTTAGTATATCGCGGCACTTCTGCTATTTGTTATGTGCCTTAACATCGCTATTTTAGCATGTGATTGTGTTCGTTTTGTGAAACTTTCGGGGAAAAAGCCGCGAAAATCAGACTTCTTGCGTGAAAGTTTTGTGAATATGTTAATTATGAAGGGACGGATTATATGAAATCATTACTGGAGGGCAAACGCCATATCCACATGATCGGCATCGGCGGCAGCGGCATGTACCCGCTTGCGCAGGTGCTCCATGCAAAGGGCTATTACCTCACAGGCTCCGATAACAACGAAACAGATACCCTCGCGGCAGTCCGTGCGATGGGCATTCCCGTGCAGCTCGGACAGCGTGCGGAGAATCTCGGCGACGCGGATCTGGTCGTCTATTCCGCCGCGATTGCAAAGACGAATCCCGAGCGTGCGGCAGCAGAAGCAAGCGGCGTCGCGATGATGGAGCGCAGCGAGCTGCTGGGGCTTGTCTCCGAGTGGTACAAGGATGCGGTCTGCATCTCCGGCACGCACGGCAAGACCACAACCTCCTCGATGGTCGCGCAGATTCTCTTCACCGCCGGCATCGACCTCTCCGCGGTCATCGGCGGCAAGCTCCCCGCAATCGGCGGAAGCGGCAGAGCGGGCAGCAGTGATGTGTTTGTCTGCGAGGCGTGTGAATATGTCGATACCTTCCTGCGCCTCTCCCCTGATATTGCCGTGATCCTGAACATTGACGAGGATCATATGGAATATTTCAAGACGCTTGAGAATCTGAAAGCGTCGTTTACGAAGTTTGCAGAAAAAGCAAGCAGAACCGTCATTTACAACGGTGACGATGCCAATACCTGCGATGCGCTGAAGGGCGTGAGCGGCAAGGAGATGATCTCCTTCGGCATCCAGAACGCCGACTGCATGTGGCGCGCTGAGAATATCACCCACACCGCCGAGCAGACTACGACCTTCACGGTGCTCCGGAACGGCGAAGCGCTCGGCACGGCAACGCTGCTCGTCCCCGGCGAGCACAATGTGCTCAATGCGCTGGCAGCGATCGCCGCGGCACACTGCGTCGGGCTGAACTTCGCACAGTGTCAGGAGGGGCTGCTCGCCTTCCGCGGCGCAAAGCGGCGCTTCGATATTCACGCAGGCGTGAACGGCATCACCGTCGCCGATGACTACGCCCATCATCCCGCAGAAATCGCGGCAACACTCCGTGCGGCAAAGGCTATGCCCTACCGCCGCGTCATCGCCGTGCATCAGCCCTTCACCTATTCGCGCACCAAGCGCCTGATGGACGACTTCGCAGATGCGCTCTCCATCGCAGACATCGTGGCGCTGACCGACATCATGGGCGGCAGAGAGGAGAACACCGAGGGTGTCTTCACCAGCCAGCTCGCCGCAAAGCTCCCCGCGTGCATCTGGTTCCCGCAGGACGAAACTGTCCCGCAGACAGATGAACGGAAATACAAGAATTTCGACGATGTGTGCAATGCGGTCTGCCGCGTGGCACAGCCCGGCGACCTCATCATCACGCTCGGCTGCGGTGATGTCAACAAGCTCTCGAAGCAGATCGCCGACTCGCTGCGTGTGCGGGCGCAGCAGTGAGAAAGGATCCGATATGCTGAACGAAAAGGCGAGACGCATCTATGCGTATATCCGCTCACGCATTGACGAAGGCTATGCCCCGACCGTGCGTGAGATTTGTGCGGCACTGGAGATCCGCTCCACCTCGACCGTCCACAGATATATCAATCTGCTCGTCGATGAAGGGCTGCTCGACAAGATGGACAATCAGAACCGCGCCATCCGGCTGCACGGTGCCGGTGCCCGCAAGGTGCCGCTCATCAGCACCGTGACGCCCGGTACGCCGGTCACTGCGATCGAGAACATCTCCGATTATATCAGCTATGCGCCCGACCGCACGCATGAAGGCGAGCTCTTCGCCCTGCATGTCAGCGGAAATGCCATGATCCGGGCGGGCATTTTAGACGGCGATATTGTGATCGTCGAGCAATGTGACACAGCCAAAAACGGTGAGATCGTCGTTGTCCTCACAGGAAACAAGGAAACGGCAGTCCGGCGTTTTTATAAGGAAAGCAGCGGATACAGGCTCCAGCCGGAGAATGACACAATGGAGCCGATCTTCGTCCGCGAAGCTGTGATCCTCGGAAGAGTGGTCGCGCTCCAGCGGTATTTCGACTAATACAAAGAGAAAGGAAAAACAAAATTATGCTGAACCGTGTTAAGGTCGTGCTTTGCGGCAAGGAGTATGTGCTCCAGACAGAGGATGCACCGAGCTATGTCTATCAGCTCGCAAAGTCGCTTGAGAAGCGCATTTCCGACATTACGGAGAACAATCCGCGTGTCTCCGCGCATTCTGCGGTCATGATGGTCGCGCTCTCGACGATGGATGAGCTCACAAAGGCGAACAACGCCGTTGAGGTGATCCGTTCGCAGGTCAAGGAATATGTCGATGAAGCGGGCAAGGCACGCCTTGAACGCGATGCTGCTCTGCGCGAAATCGACGTTCTCAAGGCAAAGATCGAGCAGCTCGAAAACCTGCTGAAGCTGAAGGCGCTGAAGGACAGCATCGACGCCGAGGAGCCCGCTCCCGCGCCGAAGATCATCAAGCGTGCGGCTGCACCGGCAGAAGCGCCCGCCGAAGATGCGCCCGAGCAGCTCCCGCTCAGCTCCGACCAGACTGAGGAATGATCCCGCAGAATCCGCTCCCGGAGGTGCTGGCACCTGCCGGAAGTGCCGAAGCGCTGACCGCCGCACTCCGCTGCGGCTGTGATGCCGTGTATCTCGGTGCACGGCAGTTTTCGGCGCGCAGTCATGCAGAAAACTTCGATGATGCGTCACTTCTGCAAGCTGCGGAGCAATGCCGTCTCTGCGGCGTGAAGCTCTATCTCGCGATCAACACGCTGCCCTTTGAGACAGAGTTTGCCGCGCTCGATCGGCTGCTCGAGACAGTTGCAGCGATCGGCGCAGACGGCGTCATCGTGCAGGATCTCGGTGCGGCGGCATATATGCACAGCCGCATCCCGACGCTCCCGCTGCATGCATCTACACAAATGACAATTCACTCGCCCGCCGGCGTGCGCTTTGCTGCACAGGCGGGCTTTTCCCGTGCGGTGCTGGCGCGTGAGCTCTCCGAAACGCAGATGCGTGCCTGCTGCGAGGAAGCCGAACGCTGCGGCATCGAGACAGAAGTGTTCGTCCACGGCGCACATTGCATGTGTGTCTCCGGGCAGTGCTTCCTCTCTGCGGCAATGGGCGGCAGAAGCGCAAACCGCGGATGCTGTGCGCAGCCCTGCCGTCTGCCCTTTACGGCGGCAGAGAAGCAGCGGGAATACTGCGCGCTGTCGCTCAAGGATCAGTCGCTGCTCGCGCACCTGCAAACGATGTGCGAAATGGGCGTGTCATCCCTGAAAATCGAAGGCAGAATGAAGCGTCCGGAGTATGTCGCAGCGGCAGTCACCGCTGTGAAAACCGCGCTCAGAGGCGAAAATCCGGATCTTGACGAGCTGCGTGCCGTATTCTCGCGCTCGGGCTTCACAGACGGTTATTTCACCGGAAAGCGGCAGGATATGTTCGGCACGCGGCAGAAGGAAGATGTCACCGCGGCGCAGGGCGTTTTGCAGTCGCTCCGTGCAAAATACAGGCAGCCGCGCAAGGCGGCCGTGCTTGATGCGGCATATACGCTGCGAGCGGGAGAACCCGCAAAGCTGTGCGTGACAGACGGACAGTGCAGCGTGACGGTCACGGGCGAGATCCCGCAGACCGCACAGAGCCGCCCCACGGATGCTGACGCGCTCCGGCGGCAGTTTGAGAAGCTCGGCGACACAGTCTATTCCGCCGGGCGGGTCACGGCGGAGATCGGCGAAAACCTGATGCTCCCCGCCTCCCAGCTGAATGCGATGCGCAGAGAAGCCGTCGCTGCAATGGATGCCGCACGCATTGCCGCCCGTGCACCGAAGCATGTGCTCGCGGAGAAGCCGCTGTATCCGAAATGTGGAAAGCGCATGTCTGCGCGGAATTTCCGTCTGCAAATCCGAAGCCTTGCGCAGCTCTCGGCGCTCGGAGACCTCCGCCCCGATGCACTGCTGCTGCCGCTGCAATTATTCTCTGCCTTCCGCGAAAGCCCCTGTACTGCGCTGTTTTCGCCGGACGCGGTTCAGCTTTTGCCGCCGCGCTTTGTCTGCGATGAGGTTGCGCTCCGCCGTGCGCTGGAGACGGCATACGCCGCGGGATACACCCATCTTGCCTGCCGCGCAGTCGGCGACCTGATGCTCGGGCAGGAGCTGGGCTTCACGCTGCACGGCACGCTGGGTCTGCATGTGACGAACACCCCGGCAGCCGCGTATCTGCGTGACTTCGGCGTCACCGATGCACTGCTCTCCCCCGAGGCGAACGGTCAGGCGCAGCCTGCTGCCGTGCTGCCGCTCGGTGTGTTTGCATACGGTGCACTGCCTGTGATGCTCACGCGGAACTGTCCCGTCCGTGCGCAGGCCGGCTGCGGAAAATGCCGCCATGCGCTCACAGACCGCCGCGGCAATGTGCTCTATACAGACTGCACGCGCTTCACGGAAAAGCCCGATTACGCGGAGCTGTTCAATTCCGTTCCCGTGTGGCTTGCCGACAAGCCGGAGATGTATGAAACATACGCATATGCGCTGCTTTCGATGACGAACGAATCGCCGGAGCGCGTGCGGGAGATCCTCGCAGCATATCTCTGCGGGGCAAAGACCGCGCCGCCCGCGAAATTCACGCGCGGTCTGCACATCACGGACGGGTGAAAATGTATCGCTGGCGCGATGGATTTATAATGGGGCTCCGCCCCATGCTAAAGCAGTCGAGTTTGCTTCGCAAACATCGACAATCCCCGCCGGGGACAGCGGTCCCCGGACCCCGTTATTATCGAAGAGAAACCTGCAAAAGCCGCGAACAGCACCTTTTGCAAAGCGCCCCGATACATATGTACCGGGGCGCTCAGCTTGTCGAAAAAGCTCTGTAAAGTCACAGACCCTATGATTAAAGTTTCGGTCAAGCCTTTTCAAAGGCTTGCGAGAGTCCAGAGGCGAGCAGCCTCTGGTCGCCCTCCGCAGAGGGCGAAATCCCCTGACTTTAGGAGCTCCGCAAGGGTGAATCTCAAAAAGCATCCAGTGGATG
>JAEEXH010000130.1 GCA_016291435.1 Oscillospiraceae bacterium | reverse complement strand
ACTGATACATGATGCGTCCACCGATTTGGCGCAACTTCAGTAACAACTCCAATGCGAGGATGTCGGCAGGGCATACCCAGACCAGGGCTTCCTGCGGGAAAATGGAATGTATACCTGAAGCTATCCGTCGGCGACAATACCGCGGAGCAGCTTTCCGCACGGTCTGTCCGCTTTGCGAACAGCAGCATCTGGAATGATGCGCTCGGTGCGAATCTGCTCGGTACGGTCACAGTTGAGAAAACCGCTGATAACGCAAAGCGCGCAAAGAGCGCATTCGGTAAGACGGCTTTCCCGCAGATGTATACCGTAAACGGGCTGCATATCACGGACGGCGTGCGCTCCGACGCGGATGAATACGGTGCTGCTGCTGCATCTTCCGATACGGGCACGCTGTATCTTGCAAGTGACGAGCGTTATCTCTATCTCGCTGCGGAGTTTGCGGAATCCGGCACTGCGCCCGTGTTCAATATTCAGTTCAAAAACACCGAGAATGACACAGACTACTGGCTCTATTACGCCAGCAACGGATTTGTCTATTTCAATCACGGCACGCCGGAGGGCTGCCTGCAAAAGCACAGCGGAAATTTCGTTGAATTCCGCATCCCATACGGCGATGTGATGGGGCTGGCAGAAGGCGTCACGCTCACGGGCGTGCGGTTCTTCCTTCAGGACAGCGCCGCTGACTGGAAGCTCCTGAGCGATGTCCGCGCTGCGAGCTTTACCGTGACAGGCGATATCCCGGTCTATACGGCACTGACGGAAGCTGTGCTCCGTGAAGGCAGCAGCTATCCCGTGCGGGTGGATCACGGCGCCGAGAAAGCTGCCTGTCAGTGGTACTGCGACGGAAAAGCAATCTCCGGCGCAGCAGGTGCAGAATACAAAGTGCCTGCTGTGAAGGGGCTTTACAGCGTGAAAATTACCTCGGACGCAGGAACGGTCAGAACGGCGGAGATTCTTCGCGTGACGGATGTGCTCGGAGCAGCTTCCGGCGATTTCAACGGTGACGGTGCATTTGATCTCGCGGATGCTGTCGCGCTGCAAAAGTATCTGCTTTCGGCTGATACAGACCCCGCAGACTGGAAGGCGGGTGATATGGACAGCAGCGGCAGACTGAATGCCGCCGACCTCACGCTGATGAAGCGCAGACTGATGGAAGCATAAGCGATGCCCCGGAGAAATACGCTCCGGGGCATTCTCATAATGATCCATCCTGCACATCCATTCGTCTTATGCGGTTTCATACGCGAACTGGATTGATCGCAAGTCATGCTGCTTGTCATGCACAATTTGTCATAGAGTTGTCATCGTGCTGCACTTGTTATCGTGCCGATTCTGTGCTATAATAGCATCATGGTAAGGGAGGTCTGCACAATGAAAAAAGCGTGGCTTTTGCTGCCGGCGATGCTTCTGCTCACAGGCTGCGGCGATTCTGTTGATCCGCACACAGTCGAGCAATGGGAGATCACCGCACAGCACAACGCGATCGAATACACGCGGCAGAAATACGGCTTCTCCGCACATGTCACCGGCGCGGAGGCGGATTATGATCAGGGCATGTTCGGCTACACATCCCGCCCGGAGGTCTTTGTTTCGATGGAGCATGAGGGGCGCGCATTCACGGTCTATATCAGAGGCGACAGCGAGACGGCAGAGGGGAGGGACAGCTATCAGGCAGCAGAGATCTGCGATGCGGCGGTGTCAGCCATGCAGGCTCAGCTCCCCGAGGTGCAGAAGGTGATGCTCAGTGTGTATCATGTGACGCACAGCCGTGAGAATTCGGACACGCTGTTTGATGAATACTACGACGGCGGCAGCATTACGGATTATCTGCGCGGCAAGCTGAACGGCATGACCGTTCTCTGCAATGACACCGATCTCTCAGGAGACGATGCGCGCTTTGCTTTTGTCTCGGACTTTTTCAATGAGAATCAGTCATTTGCTGCGAAGCTCTATTCGCTGCGCAGTGATTTTACGGGTGAATTTAAGCCGTGGGAGAATTTCATTCCGCTTGAGTGCAGCGCTGAGCGCACGGTGAAATGCTGGGGGAATCCCGGTATCTCGCAGCAATACACCGCCTATGTGAAGGGAGACGCGCTTGCAGACGGCACATTCTGTGTGCTTGCGGTGCAGGAAAACGGCATATACAGCACCGGCGCTGCAATCGAAGCGTCCCTCACGGAAACCGAAGTGCCGGATCTGGCGCAGTTTGTCGGGAACGGCATCGGCAAGAAAGCTGTCGCCGTCACTGGCGGCTATCGGTCCCGCTCAAACAGTGCGGGCAAACAGAATTTCTATATCCCGATTTCCGCGATCCGCGGCTATTCGCAGGCAGCAAATGACTGCAATCAGTATACATTCTGTGCTGTGACCCGTCAGGCAGACGGCACGGAGCATCTGTATCATCACCACTTCTGGAAAGCAGACGATTATCTTGTCTGCAAAGTCGATCAATCCGATTGGGATGAAATCACATTCTTTGTTGCATACAGCCCATAAATTGCGCTGACCGGCTGCGCCGAAATGCAGCCGGTCAAATATTTTTCAGGGAAGTGTGACTTCTTCGCTCCCGACAGCGTCATACAGTGTAGAACCGGTTCACAGAAATCTCACGCAGAAAGGCGGTGTGAAGGACAATGGCAGTATTAGAGGATTCCGAGATCCTGCGGCTGTTTCAGTCCCGGGATGAACGCGCACTGCGGGCATGCGATGAAAAATACGGTAGGCTTTGCAGGCGGCTCGCGCTCCATATCCTGAACAACAGGCAGGATGCAGAGGAATGCTTCAATGATGCGCTGCTGCATGTCTGGAATGCCGTGCCGCCCGCACTCCCGCAGAACCTCAGCGCCTATCTCGCCGCGACAGTGCGGAATCTCGCGCTGGACAGGCAGCGTCTCATGCGCCGCGAGAAACGCGGGGACGGACAGGTTGCGCTGGCGGTCGAGGAGCTTGCGTCGGTGCTGCCGTCGCAGGAGCCTGATCTCATCGAACGCATGGCGCTTTCCGATGCCCTGAACCGATTTCTGGAAACACTTCCCGCTGAGACCCGCGTGATCTTCGTGCTGCGGTACTGGGCGTGCCTCAGCATCAAAGAGGTAGCAGAGGAATGCGATGCAAGCGTCAGTAAGGTGAAAATGTCGCTGCTGCGTACAAAATCCAAGCTGAAGCAATTTCTGGAGAAGGAGGAGTTATTATGAAGCAGAATGAGTTTTTTGATCTGACCGGCAGGATCCGCGAGGATTTCATTGCCGAAGCGGTCGGCTGGCAGCATAAGGATGCAGAGGGCAGGGCGGCAGCTCCCGCAAAGGGCGAGGGGACTGTGAGCCGCAGACCTGAGATGACCGCCACCCGCCTCGATGCCGTTCGTGCGGACAGACGCGCCGGCTGGATGGCAGCAGGCGGTGTTGCGATCGCGGCAGCCTTTGCACTGACCGTCGGCGTTGTGATGCACAGCGCGGGCAATGAAGCGCGCAGCTCGCAGACCGCGATGGAAGGCAGCGCGGAGACAACAACCGGCGATCCCGCATATATTACCACAGAATATGTTGAGGATACAAACAGCATCATCGAGACGACAGAAGCACCTGCGGAAACGGAAGCAGCCGTTGTCACCAATATGTTCGGCGGAAAGGGCACGCTCAGATTTCTGACGCAGAACGACTGTCTTGCAGAGGATGACGAGCGCTTTTACAGCTCGAGTTTCAGCTCCCGTGTGTACGGCGACAAGACTGCCCCCAACGCGGACGGTTCGTATAGTCTCTGCATGTCCCCGGTCGGCGATGCCGGATTCGACGAGTTTTCGTATCATCTCAACGCGGACGGTTCGTATAGTCTCTGCATGTCCCGGGACGGCAATGTCGGATATCACGCTTTTTCGTATTATACCGCATCGCTGGACGGCAGTGTGCTCTATTCTCACGAGGATGAAGGGCACACGCACATTTATGCAAGAGATGCAAACGGCAACGAATATGAGCCCTTTGCGGAGCAGATCGCAATATGCACTTCCGAATTCGGCGGATACTATATCAGCAGACTGAAGCAGATCGGCGACACGGACTTCTATTGGATTGAGATGTATTACAGCGAAGATGACCGCGCAAATGATCCGTTCGCATTTGATAAAGAAACCGGCAGCATTCAGGCGAGCGGTCTGATGTGGGGCATTTTCAACCGAAATGACAAGGTGCATGTTGCAGGAGAATGTGCGACATTCCGTTCTTTCTCTCACAAGCCCTATGATCTGGAGGACAACGCTTGTTATTGTATGAGCTATGACCCGGTCACTGAAACGATTGCGGTGTATACTGATTGTTGGAATGAAAGCAATCCCGTCAGAACGGTTGGTCTCATGAGCCTGACAGATCTCACTTCGCAAGAGAGCTATCCGATGTCTTTGTTCAGCACTGAGGTGGAAGGCGAGCAGCGCACCACTCTTTATAATCTGACGCTCTGGAACGGCAAAGGCTATTTCACCGGCGCAGACAATGCGTTCTATGAGTTTGATTTCGCCACGCAGACCAAGCGCATGCTGCGCGCAGATTTCCGATATGGCTCGGCGACTTTGATGAACGGCAAGATCTATGCAGTCAGCGAAGAAAAGAACATCATCTGCTGTGATCTTGATGGCAGCAATGAGGAGACAGTCTACGACGGAGGCGATGCGCTGCACATCATAGAGTTCGGCCCGGATGCGGTGCGGGTTGAGCTTGATCATGAGGGCGAGGAGCTCGTTCTCGACCGCGATCAGCTTTTCATTCTCGCAGACGGCAGACAGATTCACTTTAAGACGAAGTGACGGTTCCGATTA
>JAEEXH010000129.1 GCA_016291435.1 Oscillospiraceae bacterium | reverse complement strand
TTTGAAGAGCACTTTACCTTGCCTCCCCTGAAAGGGGAGGGGGACCGCCGCCAACGGCGGTGGTGGGGTTGCTCCCGGCAAACTCTGATTTACAGAGGGATCGACAACAGGCGCGGGGGCTCCCCGCCGCTTGCAAAAATCGCTGAGATGTGGTATACTCTATACATACACCAACATTGGGAGGTTACTCACTATGAATCAAGCCGAAACCATCCTGCGGAATGCAGAAGCCGCGCTCGGCATGCCCGCTGCAAAGGCGGAGGTTCACGCGCTGCACAACGCCCTCGGCGATGCCGTCTGCAAAGAGATCGCGCCGCGCTGGAATGCCTGCCGCGCTGAGCATTTTGCAGGACGCCGCGTCATGTATCTTTCGATGGAATTCCTGATGGGCAGAGCGGTATATAACAACCTCTACTGCCTCGGTCTGCTCGGCGATATGGAGCAGGCAATGCGGAATGCCGGCACGACGCTCTCTGTCTTTGAGGAGATCGAGGATGCTGCACTCGGAAACGGCGGTCTCGGACGCCTTGCTGCCTGCTTCCTTGACAGCGCCGCGACGCTCGCCCTGCCCGTGGACGGCTACGGCATCCGCTACAAATACGGTCTTTTTAAGCAGGGCATCGAAAACGGCAGACAGACCGAGACCGGCGATGACTGGCAGGCGTTCGGCGACCCGTGGAGCGTGCGCTGTGAGGCAGAATCGGTGCTTGTCCGCTTCAAGGGACAGACCGTGCGCGCTGTGCCCTATGACATGCCGATCATCGGCTACCCGAAGACCCCGGGCGCAGAGCCGCATATCGGCACGCTGCGTCTCTGGCAGTCAGAGCCCGTGCAGGCGTTTGACTTCGCGGCATTCAATGCACAGGACTACACCGCCGCTTCCGCAGAGACCGTCGCTGCGGAGGATATTTCCCGCTGCCTCTATCCGAATGACGATACCCGTGCGGGCAAGGCGCTGCGCCTCAAACAGCAGTATTTCTTCTGTGCCGCATCCCTCGCGGATGCCCTCGCAAAGCATAAGGCACAGTTCGGCACGCTGGACACCCTGCCGGAGCATCTTGCCGTGCAGCTCAATGACACGCACCCGGTCATCTCCATCCCTGAGCTGATCCGTCTGCTCAGAGCCGAGGGTTACAGCTTCACACAGGCGCTCGGGATGGCGAAAAAGATCTTCTCCTACACGAACCACACGATCATGCAGGAGGCGCTCGAAAAATGGGACTGCTCGCTGATCGAGGAGCTTCTGCCGGAGGTCTACGCGATCATTCTGCAAATCTCCGAGCAGCTTCTTGAGGAGCTCTACGCGAAGGACACCCCCGCAGAACAGATTGCGGCAGTGCGCATCATCAAGAACGGTCAGGTGCATATGGCAGACCTTGCGATGTATGCCGGCACCTATGTCAACGGCGTTGCGGCGATCCACACGGAGCTGCTGAAAACAACCGTGCTCAAGGAGTGGTATGCCCTCGCGCCGGAGAAATTCCAGAACAAGACGAACGGCATCACGCAGCGGCGCTGGCTCGGCGTCTGCAATCCTGAGCTGACTGCCCTCTTTGCGGAGCTGCTCGGCTCGGCAGCCTTCCTCACCGATCTGCCGCAGCTTTCGGCACTTGCAAAATATGCGGATGACGCGGATGTGATGGCACGCTTCAAGGCGGTCAAGCAGGAGAAAAAGCAGCAGCTCGCAGACTATATCAGGCAGGCAGAGGGCATCGAAATCGACCCGAGCTCCTGCTTCGATATTCAGATCAAGCGCCTGCATGAATACAAGCGGCAGCTCCTCAATGCCTTCTCGATCCTCTGGATCTACTTCGGCATCAAGGACGGCAGCATCAAGGATTTCAAGCCGACAACCTTCATCTTCGGTGCAAAATCCGCACCGGGCTACCGCCGTGCAAAGGCAATCATCAAGTATATCAATGAGATCGCAAAGCTGATCGCCGCCGACCCCGATGTGAAGGATCTCATGAGGGTTGTGTTCGTGCAGAATTACAATGTCTCCTATGCAGAAAAGCTCGTCGCGGCCTGCGACATCTCCGAGCAGATTTCGACGGCGGGCACCGAGGCTTCCGGCACGGGCAACATGAAGATGATGCTGAACGGCGCAGTCACGCTCGGCACGCTGGACGGTGCAAATATCGAAATCGCGGAGGAAGCGGGCGCAGAGAATGAGTATATCTTCGGCGCGACCGTTGAGGAGCTCGAAAAGCTCGGGAACTATTGCAGCCGTGCGGTCATGGCGAAGGATCCCCGCATTGCGCGTGTGGTGAAGACACTGATCGACGGCACGGTCTCCGATGACGGCACGGGCGAATTCCGCGAGCTCTATTTTGCACTGCTCGACGGCGCAAGCTGGCATCAGCCGGATCACTATTATCTGCTGCTGGATCTCCCGTCCTACGCGGAGACCAAGCTGCGGGCGCTCTCTGATTACGCGAACGATCCCGCATTCGTGCAGAAGCAGTGGCGCAATGCCTGCGCTGCGGGCAAATTCAGCTCCGACCGCACGATCGCACAGTATGCGGCGGAGTGCTGGCACATCTGAATCGCACCGGGAAACCGGTCGAACATAAACGAAAGGAATCAATATCATGGTAGTTATCACAATGGAAAACGGCAAGCAGATCAAGCTCAGACTGCGTCCGGACTGCGCACCGATCTCGTGCGCAAACTTCGAGAAGCTCGTGAAGCAGGGCTTTTACAACGGGCTGATCTTCCACAGAGTCATCCCGGGCTTCATGATCCAGGGCGGCTGCCCGGACGGCACCGGCATGGGCGGTCCCGGCTGGGAGATCAAGGGTGAATTCGCTGCAAACGGCGTCAACAACCCGCTGAAGCACACCCGCGGTGTGCTGAGCATGGCACGCGCACAGCATCCTGACAGTGCAGGCTCGCAGTTCTTCATCATGCATGCAGATGCGCCGTATCTGGACGGCAATTACGCGGCATTCGGCGAGGTGGTCGAAGGCATTGAGACGGTCGATGAGATCGCCGCAGTGCAGACCGATTTCAATGACAGACCGCGTACCCCGCAGGTCATGAAGACGGTGGAGATCATCCCCGACTGAGATCAGACTGATACAGAAAACGCCTTCGGTACACAGATCGTGCCGGAGGCGTTTTTGTCAGAAATCGGATGCCAAATATAAGCACAATGCACAAAACTGCGCAATATGGTAGAAATATATCAGCAAAGACTTGCGCATTTCAGCTGGATATGGTATAATGAAAAAAACTGTCTTCATGCCGGAAAAGGAGGGATCCCATATGCGTGTACCCGGACAGCATGCAGAGAGCGGGCGCGATCAGACTGCGCTGACCTTTGTGCGGCTGGCGCTTGCGCTGGCGAATGACTACCAGATCGTGTATGTGATCCGCATTGCAGATGACAGCTATGTGGAATATGCCGCGGAGGGCTCCGATAAAACGCTGGTGCGCCGCTCTGCGGGTGAGGATTTCTATCGGGATACCGTTCTGAACGGCAGGATTCAGGTTATGCCGGAGGATCAGGCGCGGTTTCTCACGACACTCAGAAAAGAAAATGTGCTGGCAGCCGTGCAGGACGGCGCGACCTTTACGCTGCAGTACCGCCTCATCAACTCCGGGAAGCCGCTCTGGCATTCGCTGAAGGCGGTGCGCGGCGCAGGAGAAGACAGTCAGTATGTCATCATCGGCGTGCGCAATATCGACGCGGAAAAACGGCGCACGCTTGCCGCCGAAGCGGAGCGGCAGCGGTTTGCGGAGATTGCCCTCGCTCTGGCAGGACGCTATGAGGCCATCTATCATGTCGATCTTGAGACGGGCGCTTATACGGAATACAGCGCGAGCGCAGAGTATGCGGAGCTGCACTGCGGCAACGGCGGCACGGATTTCTTCGGCGACACTCAGCGCAATCTGCCGCTCCAGATCTATGAAGAGGATCTCCCGATGATGCAGCATGCGATGCAGCGGGAGGAGCTGCTCAGTCATTTGCAGGAGAACGGCTCGACGATGCTGAATTACCGTCTGCTGCTGGACGGCAGACCGCAGTATGTCACGCTGTTTGCGATCCGCCCGAAGGAGGATTCCGCGCATATTATCATTGCCGTTGCGAATGTCGATGCGGCGGTGCGCAGAGAGCAGGAATACCGCGCGGCACTCGGCACGGCGATTGACA
Organism: Oscillospiraceae bacterium; assembly: GCA_016291435.1. Taxonomy (GTDB): domain Bacteria; phylum Bacillota; class Clostridia; order Oscillospirales; family Ruminococcaceae; genus Firm-04. Next base: position 675 of record JAEEXH010000129.1, on the reverse strand, counting down.
TGGCGCGGCGGGATGCGCTGACCGGCGTCAAGAACAAGCATGCGTATACCCTTGCGGCTGAGGAGCTTGACCAGCAGATTGCCGACGGGAGCAATCCGCCGTTTGCGGTCATTGTCTGCGACATCAACGGGCTCAAGGAGGTCAACGACACGCAGGGACACAGCGCCGGAGATGCGTTTATTCAGGCGGCATGCAGGCTCATCTGCGTGATCTTCAAGCACAGCCCGGTGTATCGCATCGGCGGCGATGAATTTGCCGTGCTGCTCAAAGGGGAGGATTATGAGAACCGTGCGGCACTGATCGCACAGCTCACGGAGACCGTCAAGGAAAACAGCCGTTGCGGCGGTGTGACGGTCGCGCAGGGCATCTCCCTCTGGGAAAGCGGAAAGGACAGCTGCATGCAGGATGTGTTTGAACGCGCCGATGCTGCGATGTATGAGGACAAGCGGGAATACAAGCAGCGCACAGCGGCGGCATCTGCTCCGCGGAAAACAGAATGAAACAATCAGCCGGCGGCTCCCAAAAAACGGAGCCGCCGGCTTTTTTGCACAGGATACAGCGATTACTGCATCTTGTATGCGTCGATCATCTTCTTGACCATCTGACCGCCGATCGAGCCTGCCTGACGGGAGGTCAGGTCGCCGTTGTACCCCTTATTGAGGGTCACGCCGACTT
>JAEEXH010000128.1 GCA_016291435.1 Oscillospiraceae bacterium | reverse complement strand
CCCTTTGGTACAACAACCGAACCAGAGAGAGGAGAGATAAGGAAGGGGAGCGCGAGGGGAGACCTTAAGGGAGGGGGGAGAGTCCGAGCGCAGCGAGGTTCTTCTCCCTCCCTTGTGGTTTCCCCTCGCTCTTTGTGGGATGCGTTGCTTTTCGTTTCTTCAAAATGCTGCTGAGCATCGAAACCTGCTATGCTAAATTCTGATTTGCAACAGCAATATCATTCCTACACTGCAACTATATCAAAGAAATGTGAATAGAATATGAATTCTCGCGAAACTGCGCATTTCCTGCTTGACAAACGGCACAAAAAAAGGTATGATAGAATTGTACCGTATGCGGCATACCGTATGCCGCCGATTTTTGAGAGGGGGAATTTCAAATGAAATTCAAGAAGCTCGCGGCAGCGCTCTCCGCAGCGATGTTCGCAGCGACCGCAGTGCCCTTCACAGCATCCTCCGCAGCATCCGCTGCTGTGGACACGAATTATGCGGAAGCACTGCAAAAATCCATGTTCTTCTATGAGGTACAGCAGGCGGGCAAGCTGCCTGAGTGGAACATGGTCACATGGCGCGCAGATTCGATGGTCAACGATGTCGTGCCCGGCGGCTGGTTCGATGCGGGTGACCACATCAAGTTTGCGCTCACCAATGCGTACACCGCAACCGTTCTGGCATGGGGCCTGATCGAATACCGCGATGCTGTGAAGAACGCAGGGCTCTATGAGCTCTATCGGAACAACCTTCAGTGGGGGCTTGATTATGTTGCTGCCTGTGACAAGGGCACAAAGGTCGTCGGCACGATCGCGGACGATGCCTTTGACCATGTCTGGTGGGGCAGCGCAGAGGTCTACATGCGCAAGTTCGTCCTGAAGGGCGGCAGCGATCCGCGTCCCTATGACGAGATCACCTGCACCTCGACCGTCGCACAGATGGCAGCGGCAATGGCTTCCGGCTACCTTGTCTTCAAGGAGGACGACCCCACGCTTGCAGCAAGCTATCTCAAGCATGCAGAGAGCCTCTTCAAGCTCGCCGATACCACCAGAGACAACACCGATCAGGGTGTGCAGGGCGGCGGCAACTACTACAAGGCATCCGATTTCTTCGATGACCTCTTCTATGCCGCTAACTGGATGTATATGGCGACCGGCGACAAATCCTATCTTGACAAGTGCGAATCCGACTATATCCCCGAGTATCCGCTCGAGAATCAGTCCACCGACAGAAAGTTCACATGGGGCTTCTGCTGGGATGACGCTTCGCAGGCAGCGGCGCTGCTCTATGCGATCAACACCGGCAAGGAGGAATGGATCGACCAGGTCTACCGCCACCTCGAATACTGGACGACCGGCTACAACGGCAAGCGCGTCGGCTACACACCCGACGGCATGGCGTGGCTGTTCCAGTGGGGCTCCTGCCGCCATGTAACCACCACCTGCTGGCTTGCAAAGCTTGCCTGCGACACCATCTTCAAGGATGACGCAGCAAAGTGCGACAAGTACAACAAGTGGGTCAACGAGCAGTATGACTACATCTTCGGCAACAACGATCTGGGACTGTGCTATGTCCTCGGCATGGGCGAGAAGAACCCGTCCTCGTGGCATCACAGAACCTCCTCCGGCGTGTGGGATGACCTCTGGTCGGATCTCGGCACCGAAAAGGAATATGCCCATGTGCTCTACGGCGCACTGGAGGGCGGCCCGAATGAGAACGGAACCTTCACCGATAAGGTCAATGCTTATCAGAACACTGAGGTCGCAATCGACTACAATGCGGGCTACACCGCATGCCTTGCAGCGCTGCTCGCCGATTACGGCGGAAAGCCGCTCGCAGATTTCCCGCCTGTCGAGACCCCGAAGTGGGATGAGTTCAAGATGCGTGCCTCGATCAATCAGGCCGGCGACAGCTACACTGAGATCAAGGCATTTGCGCTGAACCACTCCGCATGGCCGACTCGTGTCATCAAGGATCTCTCCTATAACTACTACTTCGACATCTCTGAGCTCATTGAACAGGGCGCCTCTGCAAGCGATATTCAGGTGCGCGTCGGCTATGACCAGCATGCAGGCGAGGAGGGTGCTGTCACCATTTCCGACCCGATCCAGTATGACGGCAATATCTACTACTGCAAGATCACCTTCGGCGACGGCAGAGTGGTCATGCCGACCGGTCAGTCTGAGCACCGCTCCGAGTGCCAGTTCCGCATCGGCATCTCTGATTCGCTCAAGACCGCGGACGGCAGCAAGGTCACATGGGATTCCTCGAATGACTACTCATTCAAGGGACTTGCACAGGGCGGCGAGACCGATATGGTCGATACGAAGTACATCACCATGTATGACGGCGACAAGCTGATCTGGGGCACCGAGCCGGACGGCACCGAGGCTCCGGCATATACGGTTCCTGGAAACACGACCGACACCACTGAGAACAGCGGCGAGAATACGGACGGCACACCGCATTACGGCGATGTGGACTGCAACGGCTGGGTCGAGCTTGCGGATGCTGTTCTGCTCTGCAGGGCGGCGGCAGGCGTTGAAGGCGCGGAGCTGAGCGTGCAGGGACGCGCAAACGCGGATGTCACCGGCGACAACAAGATCAAGAACGACGATACGATCAAGCTCTTGCTCTGCCTCGCAGGCAGCATCGAAGAGGCTGACCTCAATCCGAACAAATAATGCTTCTGAACCCGTGCGGATGAATCTTCCGCACGGGTTCGCTTTGCTGCGCGGTTGACACTTTCATGATATTGTGTTATAATAAAAGGGAATATGGGCTGATTCCGCCCGAACAGACACAGATGATACAAAAGAAGGATGATCGAAATGAGATTTATCGACCAGCTCCGCGCTGAGGTGGAGATTCACGGCGAGATGGAGACGGATTTCCGCGCCCGCCGCTATGCGCATGCGCGTGATATTGCCCGCAAGTATATCGACGCGATTGAGGAGGAATCCCGCATCGCAGCAAGAGCCGGTGCCTATGAGCGTGTCGAGGGAAAAGCAATCATCTCGGGCTTCTGCACGATCGCAGAAAACGATTTTGCGAAGCCGATCGTGGAGTGTGAGCACAAAAAGACCTTCCGAAAGGGCAAGCACGATGTCTGGAGGGTCGCTGCGGACAACGAACTCTTTGAGGTGTTCGCCTCCGCGTTTCAGCAGATGTGCGAGGAGGAGAACATCATGCTCTTTCCGTTTCAGGCGAAGATCCTCGACAAAGCGGGGCAGACTGTCTATCACACGCTGCCTGTGACGCTCCTGAAACCGAAAAAGGAGAAGATCCTCGAATTCGGCTTCCCTTACCAGATCGAATTCTGATTTCCCTGACAGCGCAAAAGACTGCTGATGCGCTGCGAAAAATGCCCGCGGGAGTATCCCGCACGAAAGGTGAATACACTATGCCGGCAATCTTTACCCCAGAAATGAAGGAAACCCATACCATCCTTGTCCCGGACATGCTGCCCGTGCATTTCCAGCTGCTCATCAGCATCTTGAAGCCTTACGGCTATCACTGCGAGCTGCTGCGCACGGCGAGCCGTGCTGTTGTCGATGAGGGGCTGAAAAATGTCCACAACGACACCTGCTATCCGGCGCTGCTGGTCATCGGGCAGTTTATGGAGGCACTGAAATCGGGGCGCTATGATCCCGACAGGACCGCACTGCTGATCACGCAGACGGGCGGCGGCTGCCGTGCTTCCAATTATATCCACCTGCTCCGCAAGGCGCTTGAGCAGCAGTTCCCGCAGGTGCCGGTCATCTCGCTCAATTTTTCGGGTCTCGAGCAGGATCCGCGCTCCGGCTGGCAGATGACGGCGGGCATCTTCCTGAAATTCCTCTATGCCGTGCTCTACGGCGATCTGCTGATGCTGGTCTCCAACCAGTGCCGCCCCTACGAGCTGAACCCCGGCGAGACAGATGCGCTGCTGGAAAAATGGCAGAAGCGTCTGGAGGGCGCCTTCGACAGCCGGGAATATCTCCACACGAAGCGGCTTTATAAGGAAATCCTTGATGACTTCGCGGCGATTCCGCGCACGGCACGCAACAAGATCCGTGTCGGTATTGTCGGCGAGATCTATGTCAAATATTCCCCGCTCGCAAACAATCACCTTGAGGATTATCTGCTCTCGGAGGGCTGCGAGCCGGTGATCCCGTCGCTGCTGGAATTTGTCATGTACTGCGCATGCAGCTCGATGGTGGACGGCAAGCTCTATCATTTCTTTGACAAGGGCGTCGCGAAAATGGGCATCGGCTACAAGGCAATCTACGCGATGCAGAAGGCGCAGATCAAGGCAGTGAAGCAGCACGGCGTCTTCGATCCGCCCCATGATTTTGAGCATCTGCGCGACCGTGCAGACAAGTATATCAGCCAGGGCGTGAGCATGGGTGAGGGCTGGCTCATCACGGCGGAGATGGCGGCGCTCGCAGAGAGCGGCACCGAGAACATCATCTGTACACAGCCGTTCGGCTGCCTGCCGAATCACATCGTCGCAAAGGGCATGATGCGCGTCATCAAAAACGCCTACCCGAACGCGAACATCACCGCGATCGACTATGACCCCGGCGCGACCCGCGTCAATCAGGAGAACCGCGTCAAGCTGATGCTGGCAAATGCAAGGAAGCCCGAGGAAGCATGAAAACACAAGGAGCACCGCATGATACACGGTGCTCCTTTCAGTCTGTCGATAAAGTCCAAAAATCGCGAATCGCAGGGCGATTCGCCTAGGGGCGCCCTCTATCGCAGGGCTCCCCTCTCTCAAAAAACATCCACTGGATGCTTTTTGAGATTCACTCTTGCGGAGCTCCTAAAGTCAGGGGATTTCGCCCTCTGCGGAGGGCGACCAGAGGCTGCTCGC
>JAEEXH010000127.1 GCA_016291435.1 Oscillospiraceae bacterium | reverse complement strand
TCCCCGCCCGGAGTCCCCTCTCCGCTGCCCGCTTCCAGAAGGAGCGTGTTCGCCGGGACATCTCCTGTCAGCGTGATAACGCCCGCTTTGCATGCCACCGGCGTCTCATTCATTTCAGCATCATAGAAAGCCGCATGATCAGGGATCACTGCATAATCGCCAGGGAATGCAGAATCAGATACCGTGAAGGTCATTGTGAAGAGCGCATCGGTCAGGGTGAAATTCTCTTTTGCCTGATAGCTGCCGATCTGAGCGCGGTAGCACCCGTCTGATATGATTTCAGGCGGATTGATCGCAGGTATTTCTTCGCTGTAATCGACCGATTTCAGCGTCAATGCAGTGCTGTCCCAAGTGATGTCAACTGTACCGGCGGCAAAGCCTGTGTTCTGCTCTGCGCGGACCGGCACGGTGATCTCCGTACCGGCCGCACAAACAGCCGAAGCATTTTCTGCTGCCAGCGTCAGACCGTCAGTCGCAGAAGCAGCTGTCGGCAGGACGGAACACACAAGCGATGCCGAGAGAAGCACCGCCAGAATCTTCTGTTTCATGGTGTGCCTCCTTATTTCTCAACTTCAATGATGTACTTGTCGTAGCCCTCCCACGCAGCAACATAGCGTGAAAGAATCATTGCGTCGCGGACATCGACCTTGCCGTCGCGGTCGAGATCCGCAGCATCCAGGTCGAGCTCGATGTCCTCCCAGCCGCCGACATAGCGCGACAGAAGCATCGAATCCTTGTTATCGACCGTACCGTCACCGTCAACGTCGCCGATCTTGACGGTCTTATGACCGATCGAGGCTTTGAGCTCTGCGAGTTCCTTTTCCGCCTTTGCCTGTGCAGCCTCGGCAGATGCCTGTGCAGCTTCTGCTGCTGCCTGTGCTTCCTCTGCGGTCTTCTGTGCAGCGGCAGCCTTTTCCGCGTTTGCCTTTGCAGTTTTGGCGTCTGCTTCTGCGGATGCTTGTGCTATTTTCGCGGCTTCGAGCTGTGTTTTGAGTTCCGAGACTTCCTTTTGCAGGAGTTCATCAGCCTCGGCGCCTGCTTCCAGCGCGTCGATCTTCTCATTTGCAGATTTGAGCTGTGCGGTCAGATCCGTGACCGTCTTGTTCGCGGCTGCGAGATCCGTATTGGCAGCTTCGAGGGCTTCCTGCGCAGCGGCGAGATCCGCCTGCGCCGTTTCGAGCTGCTTGGAGAGTTCGGCAGCGGATGCCTTTGCAGCAGCGAGGTCAGCGTTTGCCTGTTCGAGCGCCGCAAGCAATTCGGCGGAATCCGCGCTTGCTTTCATTGCGTTGTAGTATTTTTCCGCAATCAGCAGATCGTTATAATTGGTAATCAGTGCTTTTTCGCCTTCTGCGAGATCCTCATACGAAGCCTTTGCGACGATGATGTACGCGCTAAGCTTTTCGAGGTCGGTTTTCTCGGAGAGAATCTCCGCAGTTGCCTTGTCGATCTGACCGATGACGAGGTTTGCGCTGGAGGAAACGAGCATGGGGATGACCTCAGTCTCTTCTTCGCCGCAGACCGAGCAAACGTGCTTTTTCAGACCCTCCGTGGTGTAGGTCGCCTCGGTCACAGTCACCCAGTCGCCCCAGGTGTGCTCACCGGTGGCAGCAACAGGCAGAATCTGCTTCTCGCCGCATTTCGAGCAGGAGCGCATCTGTTCGCCGTCGTCCACGCAGGTCGGCTTCTTGGTGACCTTCCAGTCGCTCCATTCATGCTCGCCGCCGAGCGCGGGAATGACCTCCGAGACGGTCTCCTTGCAGGTTTCACAGGTGTGCTTGCGGATGCCGTCCTCGGTGCAGGTGACATTCTTGGTCACTTCCCATTCGCCCCAGATATGCCCCAGGGCTTTGATTGTTTCCGTCTCTGTATTCTGGCAGTTTTCGCAGGTGCGGGTTTTGCTTCCGTCCTCGGTGCAGGTCGCGGGCTTCACTTCCCATTCGCTCCACTTGTGACCGAGCGCCGGAACGACAGTATCTTCCAGTTTGATTTCCTGTGTGAGTGCCTCGTCCTTGTAATATGTATTGGTGACTTCTTCGTACCAGTATGCGATATTGCCGGGCTCCTCGCAGGTCGCCGCGACTGCCGGGTAAGGCGTGACCAGCGCGGTAGCAGTAAAGTAGCCGGGAGCAAGAACGGAATCCGCGCGCGCATATTCCGCATCGGTGTGTTCCGCGTCATAGACTGTGCCTTTCATGCCCTTGAGCTTTTGGCAGTCAAGGAACATTTCGTCCGATTCATCGACCTTTTCTGTGCTCCAGCCCTTGCTGACCGTAATGGATTTCAGGCTTTCGCAGCTGGAGAACATTCCGCTCATATTCTCAACCTTGGAGGTATCAAAAGAAGAAAGGTCAAGCTTGGTCAGACCGGAACAGCCGGCGAACATATTCTTCATGTTCTCAACGCTCGATGTATTGAAACCGGAGAGGTCAAGCTTTGTGACGTACGGTAAGCCGGAGAACATTTCATTCATATCCACGACCTTTGAGGTATCAAAGCTCAGGTCGATATTGAGAAAGTCATAGTCATCAAGTGCGGAGTTGCCGCCGAACATACGGTCCGTATATAGCAGGCTTTCGCCGGTAATGCCTTTCAGCGTAAGCTCGCTGATGGTGCCCCAGTCAGCGAAAAGACCGTGGAGACTGACCAGATTCGGCGTGCCGTCCGTGATAACGATTTTCACTGTCGACAGATTCGGACAGTCGTAGAACAGATTCGCCATGGTTTGGACATTTTTCAGGTCAACGCCGTTCAGGATGACGGTAGACAGTTTGGGCAAGCCGGTGAACATACCTCTCATGTCTTCGACCTGTGAGAAATCCGCTGCCGAAAGGTCGATGCTGGTCAGGCAGCGCCAGCCAAGCGGATGCCCACATGAATCAAAAAGACCTTGGCAGTCTTTTGGCAGCACACAGCCCACACGCGCTTTGATCGAAGAGACTTCCAAACCTCGCGTTTCCGGACCCCCTGTGCCGAAATCCTGCGACATGCCGTAAACGCCTTCCTTTGTCAGCGGCTCGTCAGGTTCCCAGCAGTATGTTCCGTAGACAGGAGGCAAGCCGCTGGTCAACTTTTTCTGCGCTGTGAAGGCTGGATTAGTAAATTCAGCAGTATATACGCCGGTTTCTGTTTCTGTCGCTTCTGCGGTTTCTGTTTCCTTTTCACCGCAATTATTACAGCGACGCTCTGCGGTACACTCCGTATAACCTGTCCATGTGTAGGTCGGCGTACCCCATGAATGCTCTTCTGCGGGCGGGTTAATGAGATGCGTATCCTTATCTCCGCAAATTGAACAGATTCTTTCCTGTTCGCCTTCGCCGCCCTCGCCGCATCTCGCATACTTTGTATATACCCATTCACCCCATACGTGATGATGCGAGAGATAGCCGGGGTTATCCGCGCCGCCGTCTATGCGCGCGTAGTCTTTATCCTCGTTTGCCGCATTATAGACTGTGCCCTTATCGCCGGTCAGTGCATCGCAGGAATCGAACATTTCAGCGAAGTTGGTGACAGAATCCGTGCTCCATTTCACGTCGACATAGATAGTTTCCAGCGCACTGCAATAGTTGAACATCTCATACATCGTCGTGACTTTGCTGGTGTCCCAGCCCGTCAGGTCAATGGTCTTGACATCCTGGCAGGTATTGAACATACAGCTCATATCTGTCACGGCACTGGTGTCGGCCTTGGTGAGGTTAAATTCCGTCGCCTTGAAATACTGGAACATCTCCGAGCAGTCCGCCGGGAAAACCGTATTCGCAGAGCAGGTCACCTTTTTGACCTTTGCATTGTCGGCAAAGGCAGTCACATCCTCTTTTTTGATGTTACCTTCCAGGTTGAGCACGCCGGTTGCCTCGGTCAGCGTGACCTTTGAATCCGCCGCATACGCTGTGACAGCAGGCTCGGTCAGCGATTCACCGACGCCGAGGCGCGGAAGACCTGCGCTGCCGATACACAGCGCAAGCAGGATTGCCGCCGACTTCTGACAGAATTTCCTTTTCATAGTCGCATCTCCTTTAATGATTAATCATAAAAGCACACGCCGCAGACACAGTGAACCCCCGGTGTGCACTTGTATTACCGTACAGAATTGTGAAAAGGGCGCAGTTATGCCTTGTTTGCCCGTTCACTGCATCGTATCGCATCAACATACGCCCGTCAACCCCTTTTTTTAGAAATCCTTGTAATTATTCCTGAATCTATGCACAATACTTCAATATAATATTATATCACAGGAGCGCGGAAATGTCAAGCTGTTTGCGGGCGTTCTGAATTTCTTCCATGAGGACAGAAAAAAGCAGCCCCGAAGGACTGCTCAGTGTATATTCAGTTAATGATCTAAATCAGTTTTCCGTCAGATAAACTTATTCTTTTCGTTATCCAACCATCCGGCGGATCCATTTCACAAGATACAACCATAGTATAGCCTTCTGTTTTATTAAACGTCACTCCATCGATCGCAATATTTTCACTAATCCATTTTTCATTCATGCATGAGTCAAATGCAGTAATGTTATTCATGCCTAAAACATACAGATTCCTAAAGCCATAATAGGCATAGCCATATGACTTGTCCTGCACGACATGACCGGACAGAGCTGCTTCAGCAATACGCATCGCATCATCAAAATTCTGCGCTTTGCTGACAGCAAAAATCTTTCCGACATCATCCTTGAAGAGCATCTGTCCGTCGCAGATGAATTTTCTTATTTCACTTTTCTGCCCGAATAACATCTTGTTGCGTTTCAGCACAAGTTCTGTCAGGTGCTCAATGCGGAGATCTTTATTCTCGATTACCTTGTCTTTTTCTGCAATTTCCTGTTCAAGTTCAGAGCATCTTTTCTGTGATTCTTCGTATGCTTTTTTCAGTTCTTCATAGGTCACAAAAATCGCTCCTTTCCTTGAATTCCCAATGATTTACAGC
>JAEEXH010000126.1 GCA_016291435.1 Oscillospiraceae bacterium | reverse complement strand
CGCCCTCTGCGGAGGGCGACCAGAGGCTGCTCGCCTCTGGACTCTCGCAAGCCTTTGAAAAGGCTTGACCGAAACTTTAATCATAGGGCCTGTGACTTTACAGAGCTTTTTCGACAAGCTGAGCGCCCCGGTTTCGCAAGAGCCGGGGCGCTTTGTCTTTGCTGTCAGAATTTCACTGTGCGGGGCGGTGCCGTAAAGGACGAGAAAACTGCTGTCGCATCGCGGAGATACAGCATCTCGATGTTGCCGTCATTTTCGGAATACATCGAGCGAAGTGCCGGGTAGCTGTCCAGCATACAGGTCTGCGGCGCAGTCCGTTCATCGGGCACAAGCTCGCCGGAGACGCGCAGCCATGTGCCGTCCTTGCAGGCACAGATCTCCGCCTTCGGATTTGCGTGAAGCTGCTTTGAGACCGCCTTAGCCTTCCCGGTCAGGATATAGAGCTTCCCCTCGAACAGCACCACGGCGCCGAAGGGACGGACACGGGGCTGATCGCCCTCCGCCGTTGCGAGATAAAAAGTCTTAGCAGACTTCAGATACTCATAAACCTCCTGCATGATCGGATCCTCCTTATTTGCATTTATTATTGAACAACAATCTGTGCGGGCTCTGCTGCCCCCGTCAGACTGTTCTTGCCGTCATTGAAGTCCAGCAGTTCGAGCGAAAAATCATAGCTGTCACCGGACTTTGCCCCCTCCGGGAGCCGCAGGCTGCATGTGAACAGCGTGCCGTCTCCGGTCATCACGCTCTGCCCGAGCACCACATAACCGATCAGATGCAGATCGGGATTCACCGGGCAGGTCGCGAGCGCACCTTCCGTGACGCTGCCGTTCTCATATTCGCACTGTTTGCCATCGGAAACAGGCGTCAGCTTTTCATCGTAATAGAGCCGCAGGGAGAGAAGCTGGAAACCGGGATTCCGCGTCAGCGCAACCTGCACAGTCATCGTATCGCTGCCCGCTGCCGCTTCGCCCGTCACGGTAAAGAGCGGCTGATCCTCCGGCGCAGCGGACTGTGCAGCGGAAGTCGTGCTCTCCCTCAGTTCGGTGCGTGCGGCATCGGTCTGCTCGGTCGTTATCGGCGCAGCGTTCTCTGCGGACGCAGCGGTTGTCTCCGCGCCTGCTGCTTCGGTCCCGCCGGCGGCAGCGGTGCTGTCTGTGCCTGCGGGTGCAGCGGCAGTGTCAGCAGCAGCGGCCTGCGTCGTCTCCGCAGAGGATTCCGCAGCCGGTGTCTGCCCGCTGCCGCATGCGCTGAGTCCTGTCAGCAGCAGCGCAGTCATGCAAACGGATATTGCATATCGTTTCATAATCATATCATCCTTTCATCGCGGCAAGAGAAATCTGCCGCACATTCTGCGGGATCCTGTCTCCCGCGGGCGCCCGCAGCGTCAGCACGGTCATGCGCGGATCCTGCGCGGCGAGTTTCAGCATCTCCGCATCGGTATATGCGGTGACAATCAGCAGTGTCGCTGCCGTATCCTCGGCGGAAATGCGCGTGAGCATCTGAGAAAAGCGCCCGGAGACGGTCAGCGGAAGCGCGGCAAGCAGCCTGCGCATGCGCATTGCCCCCGCGTCGCCCGCACAGAATGCAGTCTCCGCCGGGCTGTCTCCGATGACTGTATTTGCACAGAGCCGCACGGGAATCCCCGCACGGGCAGCAGCACAGAGATATGCCGCTGCGATCCGTATCGCATCCTCATAGGCGCTGCGGTCGGAAACCCTGTCGCGGTCGGTCGGGCGCGTCTCACAGTTCAGCATCACAGTCAGGGAAGGCGCTGCCGTCTCCTGATACTGCCAGACCATGAGCCGGTCGCTCCGTGCAGAGGCACTCCAGCAGACATCGCGTGCGCTGTCGCCGTCTGCATATTCACGGATGCCGCTGACCGCAAACCGATCGGGCATCAGCGCTCTGCGTCGGATTGCATCGCCGGTAAGCTGCTGCGGAAAATCCTCGGGCAGATCGGCACCGCGCTCAGCGGGCAGCACCGTCAGAGATGCACGGGCGTCGGGATAGGGCTGCGAGAGCTCGACCGTGCCGAACAGATCGCTCAGCATGATCACAGCACGCGATACCTCATAGATCCCGCGCCGTGTGCAGGTCACCGTGCGGCGCCGCTCGATCTGCCGGTAGGGCATCAGGCTGAAAAAGCTCGAAAGGAAGCGTGTTTCGCCCGTCACCTCGCCGGATGTACCGGCGGCAAATATCAGAGACGCATCGGTCGTGAGTTCTGCTTTCACCCACGGCAGCGGCAGCGGCTTGCGGCTGCATATCGTCTCGGTCAGTGTCACGGTGTCGCCCTCAGAGACCTCCGTTTCCGAAAAGGCGAGCGTATAGGTCAGGTTTTTGTAGCCGAATTTCCGCAGAAGAACATGCGGCAGCAGCGCGGCGGCTGCCACGCACAGCAGCAGCAGTATCAGAATCATGACTTGCGCACCGGCACGCTCTCAAGCACAGATGCGATCACCTGCTCAGCCGCTTCTCTGTCGCTCAGCATGCCGCCCGTGACATGCAGGCGGTGTGCGCAGACCGCGGTGCAGACGGCCTTCACATCATCGGGGAGCACATGACCGCGCCCCTCCGTGACGGCATAGCCCTGCGCGGCGCGGCGGAGTGCCAGCAGGCCGCGGGTGCTGAGCCCGTAGCGCACGGCGGAATGGCGGCGTGTCGCCTCGGCAATGTCGAGCAGATATTCCTGCACCGCATCGGAAACGGTCACGGCGCGGACTGCCTGCTGTGCGGCAAGGATCTGCTGCGGGTCAGCGACCTGCTGCACGGCATCAAGCGGATCGGCAAGCTGTCTGCCGCGGAGGATCTCCGCCTCGAGCGCACGCGGCGGCTGCCCCATCTGTACGCGCATAAAGAAGCGGTCAAGCTGTGCTTCGGGCAGCGGGAAGGTGCCCTGCATCTCGATCGGGTTCTGTGTCGCAATGACAAGGAACGGCTCCGGGAGCGCATACCGCACGCCGCCTGCCGTCACCTGATGCTCCGCCATACATTCGAGCAGACCCGACTGCGAGCGCGGTGCCATGCGGTTGATCTCATCGGCAAGCAGAATATTCGTAAACACGGGGCCGCGCCGGAAGACCATCTCGCGACTGCCGTCCGCCTTCTGCGAAAACATCTCATAGCCGGTGATGTCCGCAGGCATGAGATCGGGCGTGCACTGGATGCGGTGAAAATCACAGCCTGCCGCCGCCGCTGCCGCCTTGACCAGCGTGGTCTTGCCGGTGCCGGGCAGGTCCTCGATCAGCACATGTCCGCCGCAGAAAAGTGCAGCCGTCAGCAGACGCACGGACTCCCCTGCGCCGAGGATAACGGATTCCGTCATTTTGCGGATGGCGGAAGCGAGCGCGCCTGCCTCCGCCGCTGTCATGTTCAGTTCTGCCATATCGGTTCCTTTCGTTATTGCCATTTATGAAAAGTGTTCCTGCGATAAATCAGAATTTGCACGGAGCCCGTGCAGGCATTTTGCCTCCGGGAGGCGGGAAAGAGAATGTGCAGCAGCTATGTATGACGCTGCTGTTCGCAGCTTTTGTCTGCACCGTCGCTGCTGAATAAATCCTGCCGATTATCAAGGCATTTACCGAAACAGGCGCGAACAGCGCCGTCGCCGGTGCATTGTCAAGCACGGGATATTTGGACGACTTGAGAATAACGCCCGCGGGTGACTCCCCACTGGGTGGGGAGATGTCCGAAGGACAGAGGGGACGGGCGGTTCCGCTCCCCGCTAAATTCTGATTTATCTTAGCAGCACAAATTCTAAATGAGACTTCGTTATAAGGATCAGCCCTTGTGGAAGCCGACGCACTTGACGGCTGCGGCGAGATTGCCGAGATCGTCCCGCACCTCAATATTGTAGCAACAGACGCTTCTGCCGTTTTTCAGCATCTTCGCCTCTGCGATGAGCCGTTCGCCCTTCACCGCCCCGATAAACGACACATCGGTCGTCAGTGCGACAGTCTGCTCGCCCTGCCAGTTTGATGCAACGGCAAAGGCGAAATCCGCGAGCGTGAAATGCACGCCGCCCATCACGCCGCCGATCGCATTTTTGTGGCGGGCGGTGAGCGTGACGCTGCACTTTGCACAGTGGTCGCCGATCTCGTCGATCACCATGCCGTTTTCGGTCGCAAAGCGGTCATTTTCAAAGACCGCACGGACTTTTTCCAGTTCATCCATTGTTTTTTCCTCTTTCATGATTTGTTTTCTGTCTCTCACAAACCGTCAGGAAAGCGTAAGCTGGGTATATGCCTCGGGGAGCTCGCGCAGATAGGCAAAGCAGTCCTCCAGCGTGTGCAGAATGCCGTGCTGCGTGCAGAATGCGCGGAAAATCGCATTGAGCTCTGCGGCACGCGGGCTGCGCAGCACATAGGCATCGCCGTATTCTCTTTCATACCGCGCACGCAGCCCCGGGAAATGCCGGTCGAGCGCCGCATAGTAAAATTCGCGGCTCCCCTCCCGCAGCGTCATGCCCATATCAAAGCAGACAATGCCGCGGACGCCCGCATCAAGACAGTATTGCAGGATGCCGCGCAGATTTTCTGCGGTGTCATTCAGATAGGGCAGCAGCGGGCAGAGCCACACGACCGTCGGGATCCCGCGTTTCTGCATCTCGCAGAGCACCTCAAAGCGCCGCCGCGTTGTGCAGACATGCGGCTCCAGAATGCGGCAGAGCGCTTCGTCAAAGGTCGTCAGCGTCATCTGCACGACCGCCTTCTGCTGCCGGTTGATCCGCTCCAGCAGGTCCAGATCGCGCAGGATCAGATCGGATTTTGTCAGAACAGCCGCGCCGAAATCATAGCGCGCAATCAGCTCCAGACAGCGCCGCGTCAGCCGTAGCTCCCGTTCAGCCGGCAGATAGGGGTCACACATCGAGCCTGTGCCGATCATGCACTTCCTGCGTTTTCTGCGGAGCGCCTGTTCAAGCAGCTCCG
>JAEEXH010000045.1 GCA_016291435.1 Oscillospiraceae bacterium | reverse complement strand
CCGCTCGCGATCTCTCCCATATGAAATTTTGAAGCTGGTGGACGGACTTGAACCCCCGACCTGCTGATTACAAATCAGCTGCTCTACCAACTGAGCTACACCAGCATCATCGTATCAGTTCGCCCTGCACAAAGCATTCTCTCTGTGCTCAGCTTGTTTATTATATCACAACGAACAGTAAAAGTCAAGCCCTATTTTCAAATATGGAACATTGCACAAAATATGGCATTGAATGTTGTTAAGCATGCAGAACGAAAGACGGCGCGTGATGCGCCGCCTTTGCGAAACTCAGTCTCCTGCATTGACGCGAAGGAACAGCGCGGGATCAAACCGCATGCCGTCCACGCGCACTTCAAAATGCAGATGATTGCCCGTAGAGTCTCCGGTTGTGCCGACCAGCGCGATGCACTGTCCGCGCTTGACCTCCTGCCCGACTGCCGCGATCAGCAGGGAACAGTGCGCATAGAGCGTCTGTGTGCCGTCTGCGTGGTCAATGATGATATAGTTGCCGTAGCTGGGGCTCAGCCGCGAGACGGATACCACGCCGTCATCCGCAGCATAAATATTCGTGCCGCCGGGAGCTGCGAGGTCAATGCCGCCGTGATTGCGCGTGCCGCCGAACACATCGCTGATACGGCCGCCGTCGAGCGGCCACGAAAATTTGCCGGAGCCTGTCAGAACCGTCTGTGTGCTGCTGGGCTTTGCCTCATAGATGCCGACGCCGATCTCCTCATTGACCGGCTCTGCCTTGAGCTGCGTGCGCAGAACCTTGCGCTCGCTTTCAGCGCCGTCGGTATAAGTGACCTGCACGGTATTGAGCTTTTCTCCGCGCACGCCGTTTGTCAGCGTTTTTCTTGTGCCGATGGACAGCGTCATGGTCTCGACCTCAACGGTATCGTAGTCAATGAAGGACGTCATGTCTGAGGTTTTTTTGTAAATGATCGGGATAAAATGCGTGGTGACCGGCACCTTGACGCGGGTGCCCGGTTCGGGGACATCCGGGAGCTTCTCGTTCAGTTCGCGCAGCGTCTCAGCATCTGTTGTATAGCGGTTTGCGATGCTGTATACGGTGTCGCCCTCACGTGAAGTATAGGTGCGGAAGGTGTTTTTTGTCTCAGTGAAGCGTTTGGCAATCTCCTTCGGATCCGTGAGGTTTTCTGCAAGGAAGGTACCCTCCTCATAGCGAACCTCCTTTGCGTAGCGGAGATCGTCATATTCACCGCCGAGCATCGTGCTGTATTCGCTGAGCTGCCGGGAGAGCGCTGCCTGTATCGGCGTAATATCGCCGACCGTGCCGAAGAATTCATCATCTATATAGACGCCGTATCCGGTGCAGAGCTGAATGTTTGCACATTGCAGAATGCGGTCGGCAAGCTGTGTCGCGGTGAGACAGGTCTCCGTTTGGTCGGAAAGCTCCAGCCGGAACGACCGCTGGAAGCTGATTTCATATTCTTCCTCTGTATAGGAGAGTCGCTTCATCACGATCTGCTGCGCGGTTGTAAAATCTGATTCATTTTCGATATATCCGAGCGGCGTGTTCAGATAATCGACTGAAATGACATAATCCAGCGATGCGCCGTAGGAAATCAGCGACCAGAGAAAGGCGCAGCAGATGACCGGTGCCGCAAATTTGAAGAAGGGGACAAGGATGCCGTTTTCGCTGAAAAACATCAGCCCGAGCATTTTGAATACTGCGCCGATGTGTGCAGGGATGCCCTTTCCCTTTGCCTGCTGCCATGTGTCATAGGCTGCCTGCGAGGTGAGATTGTGCAGCTTTACGGGCGTGAGCAGGATGCGTTTCAGCCAGCGCAGAATCCGCAGGATGCCGTGCAGCAGATCACGCAGAAAATGCAGGAGCGCACGGCAGAGCCAAAGCAGTCCCCGCGGAATGAACCCGAGAACGGTCAGTCCGCAGTGACCGAGCCAGCAAAGCAGCGTGAGCGGAGTGTTCCGCGTAAATAAAAGATGATGCGATTGCAAGCGGAGACCTCCCTCTACAAGAATAGTTACAAAGCGGTTACAGCTATATTATACGCGGGAACGGAAAAAAGTGCAAGGACTCCGGTGCAGTTTTGTATAAAACGATAAACGAAGCAGGGGCGTCTGCTTGATTTTTGATCGGGCTGAATAAAGGATCCTGTCGAAAAAAACGCCCCGTTTCCGGGAAAAGCAGAAGCCGTCTGCGGGACTGAACGCAGACGGCGGGATTGCACGGTTATTCGGAAAGAAATGTGACAAAGCAGGGCTTCATGCAGTGATAGTAGAGCTTTGCATTGTCATTGTCAAAATGCTGCTGGAGCGCGTTGTGGAATTCCGTTTTGCTGTGGCTTTCGAGCAGGCAGTGGAGAATATCGGTCGCAGTTTCCGTCGAGACAGGCGGCTCGATCAGCGAGATCACCGTCTCAAGATCGACGGGGATCGGTTCCTCCTGCGGCAGCGCGACGGGTGCATTTCCGGCAGGCTGGAGCTGGATGACGGTTGCACGCTTGCGCACGCTGACCTGCGCTTTTTTCGCCTTCTTCGGCTGGGGTTCAGGCTGGAGTGCGCTGAGAATCTGCGATTTCAGCGGCAGCGTGACCTTAGCCTTTGCTTCGGCGCGCTTGCCGAGTGCAGAGCGGATGGAGCTCTTGAGCTGCACGCGGACGCCGAGATATTCGCGGCAGAACAGGATTGCCGCCTGATAGCCTGCATCGCGGCTGATAATGAAATACTCATCTGCCTTGTTCTTGGCGATCAGATAGCCGAGGAATGTGACAAGCTGGAAGTCCAGCGCATTTTTGCCGGTACGTTCGAGGCAGACCCGCTCCGGCATGATGTTTGCCGCCAGCATCTCATCCATGATCTCGAAGGAGAGTGTGTCGGCTTCGTGACTGTAAAACAGAATCACGCGGTCATTCTTGTCGATCTGCCCGATCCCGTGCAGACCGGCAGAGTTGACATTTTCGTAGTCGATGAGAAAAAGTCTCATAGTGTTGTTGACAGCCGCAGAGCTGTCCTTTGGGGCTGTCAGTCCTCCTTTATGATTTCGGAAGCTGAAGCCGCTTCTGCGGTGAAGATTGCGGCGACATTCGCATCGTTATACGGTGCACGTTCGCCGACCTGCATCCGGATCGCATGCTTGCAGACAGTGATTTCACTGTCGCAGGACGCGCCGCCGTATTCGCCGTCGAGCGTCCACGGGATCTCCTCATTTGAAATGAAGCGCAGCTGGCTCGCACGGAAGTATTCGACATATTCCGTATCGACCTCTTCGTCGAGGTTCATCAATGAAGAAATGATGCGCTGCAAAACGAGAACATTCGTCGGCTTGCGGATGAGCATGACCTCGAAAGTGCCGTCATCAAGCTGAAAATTTTTCAGCTTCAGCATGCCGGCGACCGATGCGGTGTTGCTCACCATTCCGAAGATGAAGTCGTCCTCCAGAACCTGCCCGTCATATTCGATCTTGACATGCAGCGGTCTGATCGCGGAGACCAGTGTCATGCCGTGCAGGATATACGCCATGTGCCCGATGGCGTTTTTGACATTCTGCGGTGTTTCATAGACAGCCGCAGTGAAGGCGCCGAATGCCGCGACGTAAAGGAAATAGGAATCATTGAAGAGCCCGACATCGCAGACATAGCCGTGCCCGTCGATGATATCGCGGGCAGCTTCTTCGATTTCCGTGGAAATCTGCAGGGAGCGGGCAAAATCGTTGGTTGAGCCGCAGGGGATGTAGCCGAGCGGGAGCGGACACTGACTGCGCATCAGTCCCTGCACAGTTTCGTTGAGTGTCCCGTCGCCGCCGGAGCAGACGATCAGATCATATTCCCCTGAGAGACAGGCATATTCCGCAGCAGCGGCAGCGTCCATGCGCGCCTGCGTCGGGCGCACGGTGACCTGATAGCCGCCCTGTGTGAAGATGTCGATGACAGAGGCGAGCTTGCTGCGGATGGCATTTTTGCCGGCTTGCAGATTTGTGATGAAATACAGCTTTTTCATGATGTTGATTCCTTTGCAGTCGAGACTTTGCTGCCGGAAAGATCGGCAGCAGCGCGGGCACAATTTGCAGAAGCGGGGGCATTCCCGCAGTGACACGGCACATCGCTGTGCGGTCCTGCAATTACATTATATCAAATCTGCACGAAAAATGCAAGCACTTTTTGTGAAAACCTGAAAATTTCAGAAAAATTGAAAAAGGGACTTTACAAATCGGACGAAATGTGCTATAATATCAAAGTCGCCTGATGAGAGCGGCGTTCATACATTGGGGTGTCGCCAAGCGGTAAGGCAGCGGACTCTGACTCCGTTATTTCGAGGGTTCAAATCCTTCCACCCCAACCAACTGATTAAGCTGCGGTTTCTGTATAGAAGCCGCAGCTTTTCTGTATCATAAAGCAGCATTCTCAACCGTTGCGAAAAAGACGCACCTCCTGTGGATTTATGTGAATCGCAGGAGGTGCTGCCTTTATTGTTGTTAGCGGCTGATCAGCTCGTACAGCTTCGCTCCGATATTTGTAATGTCATCTCTGTCTGAAACGGTGATGACATCGAGCTGTTCGCCGTGTGCGCGGCGGGCGGCATTGAGTGCGGCGATGTCATCCGTGTCCTGTGTATCCGCGATGAGGACAGCCTTTGCATTGATACCGAATTCCTCTGCCAGCCGCGAGATCCCGGTATGGGATTCCGTCCGTATATCCTTGGCCGTCAGACACTTTACAAACAGTACAGAGAAGTCTTTTGTCAGCACACAGTCAAATACATTGGGCGCGAGACTCTTTTCCCAGTCAATCTCAAAACTGCTGCGGATGTCGTCAAATACGCCCGCTTCCTTTGCCATGTGATAGGTATACACCTCCAGCATTCTGCTTTCAACGGTCAGAAGATCCTTGATTTGCGGTGTTGCGAAAGTGAATCCGGCGCGTTTTGTCGTCTTATCATATGAGAGGCTGATGAGATAATGCTTCGTGCTGAAGTAATCCAGCAGCGCATAGCCGCTGTCTGTCAGTGCTTTGCAGTCGAGATTCGTGACAACCAGACCGTTATAGCTGATCTTTACCGTATGGCTTTTGCTGTCTGTGTCGCAGCGGACAAAATCCGGCTGCATCAGCAGGTCAATGCGTGAGAACAGCTTGTCATATGCTGCCCTGCTGCGGCAGAGATCGCGGATGGTGACAGCGCAGGTATGTGATGTCACGCATTTGATTCCGCTGGACGGGCTGATGATCTTCTCGGCGATCAGCGCCTGCAGGATCGCACGGATGCTCTTTCTGCAAGCGACCGGTACGATATACTGATATACCGTTTCCGAGGCGGCGTGTGTGCCGTTCCGCCCGATCACAGTGATCAGATCATGCTCCGCAGCATATTCTCTGAGCAGACTGCAAAGATATTTCCACTGTTCTGTTTCCTGCCTGTATTTGTCCCAGAGATCTTTGAAATCTGCATAGAACTCCGGCTTGTTGCTGCTGTCACGCGCTGACAATTTGAACGCGAACATATCTGCCGCCGTGATAAAGGGCTCCATCCTGATGTGACGCAGCACCTCACAGTTCCGCATCGCGTAAAATTTCTTGCGCGCAGAATCATACCCGTATCTGGAAAATGTCTCGAAAAACGCTGTGCCCTCCATGAAATTCGAGATCGGTGTTTTGTTTTTCTCCAGCAGAAGCCGCGGCTTTCCCTGCTGCCGTTCAAGCAGATAATCCCGCAACGCCGTACAAAATGCGCTTTTTTCATCGACCGCGATCAGCCTGACCTTGATGACGCGCCCTCCGCTGACGGCACGGAAGTCATCTGTGACTGTCTCCGCATCGCCGCGCACGGCATTGGGCTCGTATCCGATGATGAACTCCACGCCTGCGCGCAGCTTTTTCTTCTTCATATAGCTGCTGAGATAGGGGAGTGTCTTCCGGATTTCGCTGAAGTCTGCGGGGGTTGTGCAGTAGGCAAGATACAGGATTTTTGCAGGGTTCACAACCGTCGGTGCGGCGAGATTTCCGAACTGCTGTGTATTGTTGCCGGTCGAGAAGGGGATCACCATATAGAGCGCATCCGAATAAGTGAGGATGAACGGGATGCCGTCCACCAGTGCTTCGTCATCCTGCTTGTAATCGCGGAACTGCTGGCTTGCAAGGATCGGATAGAACTTCTCATTCATCGAGTCCGTCAGCCGTCTGACCGATTTCCGGTCGCGCTCCGGGATCCGTTCGGATTCCCTGACCTGACTCTGAAATGTCTGCCGGAGACCTTCGTATCGCTGACACTGCTCCGAGTCACCGAGCCGGATACTCTCCATGCAAGTGATCAGCTCCTGAAACGCTGCTGCACAACCCGGATCCGGTTCAATATGATTGCTGATCGCGGCAGCAATCTCGCCGGAAAGGAGACTGTTGATCATCTCGGGCTTTGCTTGCCGGAGATGTACCAGATGCAGCTCCACGGACACGCGGTCAAGCGGGTCGAGCGCGGCAAGCTCCTGATCGGAGGGGTGATCCCAGCGCTGCTTGTTGACAAAGCCGTCTTTTCGCCAGCCGGGCATCGCCAGCGTGTGCTGCGGCGTGCTGCGGACAATGCAGATATGCCGTCTGCGCTTTTCGTCCTTCGTCATGCTGCCTGCGCATTCATTCAGATCGGTGATTGCCGTGTAGCCGAGACAGAGCTTCTCCGTGACCCATCTGCGGTGCTCATAATACACGAGCATGTCCCGCTCCGCCTTGTGCCTGCTGAGATAGCTGCAATAGGCGGCGGCAGTCTGATCAAAGCTGTCTGCACCGATCTCAATCCCGATCCCGTGCAGCTTGTATTTCACTGCAAGCACAAACGAGACGCAGGAATTGTGATTATACGGCTTTTTGAATTCCTTTCGGACTTCGCTAAAGTCGATGTTCAGGTTCTTGTTCCAGATCAGATGCACATTGAACGCCATGCGCTCAAGCTCTGTGAAAAACGGCTTTGCACTGATGCTTTCGTTGATATAGACAGGCAGAAGCGACTGCACTTCCTTCTTCGGCAGCGCCTTTCCTTCCCAGACAAAGGATGTGCGGCAGAGCGGTGCGGCAGCTCTTGCGAGAGCGAGGTTCCGCGCATTGCGTCCCGCCGCAATGAATGCGCAGTCAAATGCCGCACTGTCCTCTGAGAGACTTTCGAGAAAACGGCGGTTTGCTTCGGCGTCATCCTCCTGCAGTTCCTTCACGATGAAGTGAATATCGCCGTAGCGCCCGGGATCATTTTGCAGGCTTCCGTCGATGCCGAAGAATTTGCTGAGCTCCGGCCTGTCCGCAAGAAAGCATGCCTTGTCCTCCGCCGAGGCAGAGACCACTGTGATGCGCAGCTGTTTACCGGGCATCTGTGCAATTTGCAGCGCGAGATCCAGGAACATCTCCCCGTATTTTCCGCAGCCGATCAGCAAGACATCAAGCGTCTGCTTTTCATCGGGGGCGTCCGTATAAAGCGGGTATTCATAGAGATGATGCTGCAATGCAAGCGCCGCGCTTTTTTCATGCTCCGGCTTCAGTACGCTGAGTTTTTTGAGATCAGCGAGCACCCATTGCTCGCCGGCATTGCCTCTTTCGGCAAGCTCCGCGGGCACAACATAATAGAGCGCCTTCTGCACATCTGCGAGCAGCTCCTCGCAGCTTGTATAGCGCTCCTCACGCGGAGCGAGCGATTTTTGCAGGATCCGCGTCAGCATGCTTCTGAGATGCGGGTGCGAATTTGCGTCCGATGCAAGCAGCAGTGCCGATTCATCCACCAGCAGCTTGAGATCCTGATAGAGCGATTCCTGATACCGATACCCGGTGCTGCGTGTGCGTTCCGTGTCAATGACCGCATAGAACAGCGTTGCGCCGATCGCATAAATGTCGGTCTGATTGGTCGGCTTGCTGCCGCAGCGTGCTTCCGGTTCAAGATACCCTTTCGTGCCCCTGATTTCGCCTGCCCTGACATTGTAGACCGAGCAGATCGTGTCCACGTCAAAGAGCGAAATGGACTGTGTCAGAAGCTCCTTTCCGCGCAGTACGAAACCGAAATTCGAGGGCTTGATATCCCTGTGGAGCAGTCCGGCACTGTGCAGGATGCGGGTGCATTTTACAAGTGATTCGATCGAATAGAGCACGCGCACCAGATTGTATTCCGGTGTCACGGCGGGGTGCGCGTGAATCTCTGCGCAGAGTGTCTCGAAGGTCTCGTGTGCAGGCTCCGGCGACCAGATATAGACTGTGCCGATCCGTTCCCCGTTTTCATCGCAGCCAAAGCAGATTTCAAACGGCGGGATGAAGGTAGCAAGATCGCTGCCTTTGCGCATTTCGAGCAGCATTTTGTAGGGCTCAAGGAATGCTTCTGTCTTCTCCTGATAGCGCTGCGCCTCTGCGGGGGTGTCTGCCTCGGAAATGAGCTGCCCGTCCTCTCTGCGTCGGAGCGTGTGCACATCCAGCGGATAAAATTCCTTCAGCACACCGTATCCGCTGCTGTTGTGCTTTGCGGTGTAGCAGACGGCGTCACTGCCGGCGCTGAGACTGTCTTTGACCGTGAATCTGCGTTTCTGTTTCTCCTGATCACCGTCTGTGCAGAGCAGGATCGTATTCCTGATATAGCTTCGGTTACTCATTGGATATCCTCCGTGTACGGTTCGCGCAGATCCATCGTGATAAAGCTGCAATCATCGAGCCGTTCTTTTCTGAGCAAGATCTCCTTCAGCCTGTCATATTTGCGGCTGACAATCGAGCTCCGAACCGATTGCTCCATTCTGTTCCGTTTATACATCAGATGCCATGCGCCGTCCGAGCAGATCATGACAGAGGAGAGATCCTCTGCATCGACAATCCCGATTTTTGCGTTCGTCGCAGCATCCCATGAGGTCGTGACGCAGCAGCCGTTTCTGCTGTCTGCGGGATTTGCAACAATATAGCACTGATCGTTTTTTGTTGCCGTAATCAGACTGTCTCCGAGGCTGAAATAGAGCATCCTGTTCTTACGGCTGTCATAGAGCACGCAGGCAAGCGTGCTGGAATAGTCCTCAATGCTGTGCTGCTGTGCATCGGCTGTCTTTTGCAGATGATATGTGACCTGCGAGATGAGCGCGCCGGCAGTTTCCTGCGTGTTCATGCTGAACAGCCGCTCGCTGTGTGTCAGCAGAAAATCTGAGATCACCTCACAGGCGATCTCAGCGCCCTCTCCGGCATGCGCACAGGCAGAAACACCGTCTGCAAGCACCATCGTGCTGTAATGATTGTTTTGCTTGTATGACATTGCGTCCTGATTGTGCTCATTCCGATAGTTGTGATGCTTTCCCGCAGCACTGAAGCAATTCATGTTGTTTCCTCCTCAGGGGTCAGGGTTACATGCGAAGATATGCGTAGGATGAAAAGATCACAGCCAGATCAAAGATATTTCTGTCATTGATCGGTTGATAGCCGGCCTGTTCGAGCAGGCTGTTCAGCCCGTTGACCGGATTTGTGTAGTCGTCCATGACCTCAGCAAAGCTCTTGAAGGCGCCCTTCAGCTCATATTTCTGATTGTACCTGTAATAGAACGCGACAATCAGCGCAGTTCGCGTCATATCCTCCGGCTGGCTGACTGTCAGCTTTTTGCAGAGCTGTCCGCCCTGTCCGGCAAGAAACTGATTGATGCCGGAAAGCAGCTTTACGAAGTCTGCGGTTTTCTTCGGGTCGTTGTGCGGCTTCTTTCCGCGGTTCAGAATATCCGCCAGCATCTTTGTGCCCGACTTCTGGAAGAACGGCACATCGACGAACCAGAGCCCATAGCTGAGAGTATTTCCGGAATTCGCGTCGAAAGCATCGAAGATTTCGTCGATCAGCTTTTTGTAAATACGGAACGCGGTCTCCTGTGCGGTCTGCACCTGGATCGGCGCCTTGATGCCGGTATAGGGCTGATTTTTCTTGTCAACGCCCTTGAATTGGAGCCTGCGGTCATAGTTTGCCGCAACGAATGCTTCAAATTCCTTCTCGCTCATGCTGAGGATCTCTTCGGTGAACAGCGTATTGTAAAACTGCGTGGTGCTGTTCTCCGGCAGTTCCTCCTGTTCTGTCTCCGTCAGACGTTCAATCATTTCCGAGGCGCGGCGGAGCTTTTCGACGGGTTCGAGGTCTTTTGAAATGAAGTAGATATAGACCATCTCTGCAAAATTCTTGTAGTTGATGCCTGCGCCGGAGGGATCGGGTTCATATGCAGCCAGATCGCCCGCATATGCATCCGTGAGAAAGCGCATCAGATTGTTGGCATAGTAATCCTCAAACAGATTCTTCTCAATATCCGTCTCATAGCTGAACAGCTCGGTTGTAGTCAGCGCATCCTCTGAGCGGTTCACGGCATAGGTCATGTCGAATACAATCGCGAACATATAGAGGTCGCGCTTGGTGGCGCCGCCCGCCTTGAATTTACCGGCCGCAAGATCATCCGCGAGCCGCAGGAGTCCATAGGTACCGTCGGGCTTTTTCTGTGCCTTTGTCGCCTCGGGCAGCACATCAAATACATGATCGTCGATTTCGCCGATCGCCGCCGTCAGACCCTCCGTGCCCTTGACTGCTTTGCCGGTCTTCGCCTTCACATATTTCCGGAGATAGCTTTCCCCGCAGTAGACATGCACGGCAGTCTTATCGCGATAATAGGTGAGAC
The DNA here is from genome assembly GCA_016291435.1 of Oscillospiraceae bacterium. Classification (GTDB taxonomy): domain Bacteria; phylum Bacillota; class Clostridia; order Oscillospirales; family Ruminococcaceae; genus Firm-04. Next base: position 13,603 of record JAEEXH010000045.1, on the reverse strand, counting down.
TGTTCCCGTATTTGATAAACTGCTTCAGGATCCTGAGCCGCAGCGTGTCATTCTGCCAGCCGTCTGCGGGGTCGGAGAGGCGGTTGACAATCCGCAGCATATAGGCTTCGGGCGTCGGAAAATTGCCGAAGCTGTCAAACATGCTGTTCACGATCTTCTCTTCAATGCTGTGAAGATCCGGAAGCTCAGACCGATCGGCAAGTTCGCTGTAATAGTCGGCATCTTTCCCCTTCAGGCAGGGGATATTCAGCGCGGTGAACATTTCGCAGAGCTCTGCGCAGAGGGTCGGGCGCTGCGAGGGCTGTGCTTCCCGGAGCTGAGAGATCTTGAAGTCAAAGTCGCTGCGCGTGAGCAGATTGCGGTAAATGTCTTTTCGCGTAGATTTCATTTTGCGAGTGATGGTTCCCTGCTGCATAATTACACCTCGGCACGTTCCGTGCATACCGATTTGTCTGCTCCCGGTTATCATAGCATATTTTTGTGAAAGTGCCGGGAGGGGGACATAAAATCGGTTTATTGTGATTTTTTGACAGAAATCGACAGATTTCCGTATACTTTATTATAAATCAAATCCATCTGATTGTCAATGCCTTTTTATTATTTCATATATCTGTTTTCGCGGATGCGGATGCTGACAGGATAATTTCATTCTGCCCATTGCATTTTTCTGTTTTCTGTGCTATAATTATAAACCGTTGGATTTGTAACAGGCTGCGCAAAGGAGAGTTGAGATCATATGGAGCAGCTCAAAGCATTCCTGAAACGGGAACCGATGCTCACTGTCTCGGCGGCGGCAGCGATCGTCAGTTTATTTATCACACCGCCGTCCCTCTCGCTGCTGCACAGCATCGACTGGCACACGCTCGGGATCCTTCTGATGATGCTCTGCGTGCTGGAGGGCTTCAAGCAGGAGCAGATCCTGAACCCGCTGATCCGGTTCAGCGCAAGGCTCCGCACGATGACAGGCATCTCGCTGTTTCTGGTGTTCGGTGTGTTCTTCACATCCATGTTCGTAACAAATGATGTGTCGCTTGTGATTTTCGTGCCGCTGACGATCATGATTTTCCGTGCGGGCAAAAAAGAAAAATACATCCTGCCGATCATTTCAATGGAAAATATTGCAGCGATCCGCGGCTCTTTGCTGATGCCGTTCGGCAGCCCGCAGAATCTGTTTCTGTTCTCGCAGTCCGGTACAAGTGTCTGGAATTTTATGCTGCACATGCTGCCGCTCTGTGCGTCCTCCGCGCTGCTGCTGATAATCTTTGTCTGTGTACTTTACCGAAAGAATCTGCATGAGCCGATTACATTTGATACGGCCGCATTTGCGAAACAGCAGGCATCCGGGCGGCGGCGTCTCCGCGTGACCTATGAGCTTTTGTTCGTGCTGATCACACTGACGATTGTGAGCCGCACGAAATTCTGGATTGCTTCCGTCATCATCGTGCTCGGCGTGATCGCCGCCGTTGACAGACAGATGTTCCGCAAGGTCGATTATGTCCTGATTGTGACCTTTTTCTGCTTCTTCATCTTCTCCTCGTCGATCACCGCGAATGCAGGCATCTCGTCGGTGCTGCGAAGAGCGGTTGCGGGGCACGAATACTGGTGGGCAATCGGACTCAGTCAGCTGATCTCGAATGTGCCGTCGTCCATTGTGCTCTATCCGTTCTCTGAGAATTTCGCAGGGCTCATTTACGGCGCCGATACCGCGGGTCTCTGCTCGCTGATCGGTTCGCTTGCCTCCGTGATCAATTACCGCATCTATGTGCGCGAATACCCGCAGAACGGCAGAAAGTTCATCAAGGTGTTTACATTGGTGAGCTGGGCGTTCTTCATCATTGTCGTGATTCCCGGCTTCCTGCTCAGCAAATGGGCTTTTTTCTGATACCGAAAGTACGCAGAGCGTCAGTGCGGCGCTTTTGTGAGATAAATGATACTATCATAATCAGAATTTGAAGTCAGCAAATACTGATACATCTTATCAACCGGTGATATACAATGCCCCGAAGCACATCGGAATGCTTCGGGGCAAATCTTTTATATGGTTAACCGTTTTCTATGCGGTCTATTCTTTCTGAAACGCAATCGCCCGGATGCGTGCCTGAAGCACCGCGATGCCCGTGAGGATGGATGCCCCTGCGAGCACCTCCAGCGGAAAGCGCGCAACCGATTCCGGCGGGATCAGAAATGCGAGAATCGAGAGCGCAGCGGCAGGCGGGAGATAGAGCCCCGTGTGAATCATGATCAGCGCAACGAACAGCATTGCAACACCCGCTGCAAGAAAGAGCGGGAAGCCGTGCGCAATGACTGTGATGCGCAGTGCAGTGCCGATGCCTGCGCAGATCGCGATGAGTGCCACACCGACAAACGGCATACGCTGCATCGGCGATTTCGGATTCCAGAATTCCGTGAAGGCAACCAGCAGGGGCGGTGCCGCTGCGAGCTTTGCGCCCCGCGACACCGCAAACCAGATCAGCAGTGAACCGATCGCCCAGCGGAGCAGCGTGTCTCCGAAGGCAGCACCGTCCGCAAGCGGCAGTTTTTCGTATGGTGTATGTTCCCGGAAGCCGCAGCGCTCCGTGATTTTCCGTGCGCCGAGAATCAGCAGCGTCAGCGTCATCGCGGCAATCGGGTAAACTATGGATTCTGTTTGCAGCATGACCGGCAGCACAATCGCGGAGATCATCGGCGCGAAGGTCGTGCGCGAAAAGAGAAACCCCAGCGATGCGATGAGAAATGCAAAGCACATCTGTGCGGGGAGGGGGAGCGGCACAAACCGCACGATCCCGATACCCGCCCATGCACCGAGCGTGATAGTCAGCAGCATATGCAGTGCATCCGTGCGCCAAGCGAGCTTCGGAGAGAGCAGCGCGCCGGCTGCAATCGCCGCGATCTCCGGGAAGAGGATCTCTTGATTGCCCAGCAGCTCCGCAGCCGCCGTCATGCCCGTCACGAGCAGTATGGCAAGGAGCGCCGGAATCAGATTCTTATGCATATTGTCTGTCCTTTCAGTGGATTGCACAAACAGTATACCACAATCATGCCGCAGAAGTCAATATGTACCGCTTGACGGTTTCTTTCCGGCAGCAGCCGGATTGTGTGCCGCAGATATGCCGCAAAAATCGCTGATGCCGCTTGACTTTTTGCGCATTACGCTATATAATAATGGTATCATTTTGTGATCGCGTCAGCATTGACGCATCGGATACGGAGGGACGGAATATGAGCGAGAGATCCATTGTATACTTCACGAGAGACCTTTCCGCTGAGGGCCTGCGCCGCGCCTACGAAAAGATCGGCGGTGTACTGACCGGAAAAATCGGTGTCAAGCTGCACACCGGCGAGCCGCACGGTCCGAACATCATTCCCGCAGCATGGGTGAAGCACCTGCTGCAATCGGAGCCGGTGCTCAAGGATGCGGTTATTGTCGAGACGAATACCTACTACGAAGGCGACCGCTACACGACCGAGCAGCACCGCAATACGCTCAGGGTCAACGGCTGGGATTTCTGCCCCGTGGACATTATGGATGCCGACGGCACTGTGACACTCCCGATTGAGGGCGGCAAGCTCATGAAGGAAATGTCGCACGGCTCCCATATGCTCGATTACGATTCCCTGCTGGTGCTGACGCATTTCAAGGGGCATGTGATGGGCGGCTTCGGCGGCTCCAATAAGAATATCGGCATCGGCTGCGCAGACGGCAGGATCGGCAAGAAGTGGATCCATACGCGCTCCGGTTCCGATGACATGTGGTCGATTGCGGAGGAGGAGCTGATGGAGCGCATCTCCGAATCGAGCAAGGCAACAGTGTCTTATTTTGCACCGCATATCGCGTATGTCAATGTCATGCGGAATATGTCGGTCTCCTGCGACTGCGAGGGCGTTGCTGCGCAGCCGGTCGTGACGCCGAATGTCGGCATTCTGGCATCGCTTGATCTGCTGGCGGTTGATCAGGCATGCGTTGATCTTGTCTATGCGATGAAGCCGGAGCAGAATCATGCACTGGTCGAGCGCATCGAGACACGGCACGGTCTCAGGCAGCTCTCGGCGATGAAGGAGCTGGGGCTCGGCAGCGATCAGTATACGCTGATCGACCTTGACAACGGCGAATGCGAGCTCTCCCCGCAGGATGCCGTCCGGGATGTTGTCCCGTTTCAGGCAGAGTAAAGTATAATCGGAAAGCGGCTGCGATCAGTGTTCGCAGCCGCTTTTGTTTTGCAGCATCCTGTGCCGCCTGTGATAGCGCATCAGCTCTGTGCCGAGGAGCGTCGGGAGCAGCCATGCTCCGGGGTAGGGCAGCAGGATTGCGGGCAGGCAGCAGAGCCGTGTTATGAGAACGGGCAGCATCTGCCCGCGGCTCAGACGGAAGATCATCCGAAGCTGCGCACGCAGATCGCATTCCGGCGCTTTCAGGAGCACGAAAGGAAGCGCCGTTTCAGCTGTAAATACTCTGAGCGGGAGCAGCATTGCCGGAGCAATCAGCAGCAGCAGATGCAGAATTGTCAGCAGGGGAAGCAGCGCGTCACTGCCGAGCTCCATCGTCAGCCAGATGACCCGTGCTGTCATCGCAAGCAGGATTGCAGGCAGAAATGCGAGAAGGAGCATCCCTCTGAGGAGCAGCCGCAGCAGAGCCGCATGCTTCCAGAGCCCGAGCCGGCTGCTTTGATCGAGAAAGCCCCGGTCATCTTCTGTGAGTACGCAGGTAAGGTCGCAGAGCTGTCTTGCAGTCTCTGTGCGCATCGGAGCGGCGGCAAGGAGCATCAGCAGCATTGCCGTGAGCATCGCTGCATTGCTGTCTGAGGCACTTCCGATCAGCAAGCTCATGCAAAGACCGAGCAGCCCCGTCAGCAGCCGCCCGATCCCGAGCAGCACAAGTGTCCCGCGGTGTCTGCCGAGCCGTTTTCCTGCACATCGCCAGAGACGGACTGCGTCGGAAAGTGTGCTCATGACAGATAATCTTCGAGGATCTGCCGCAGCTCCTCCTCTGACGCAATCTGCATGCCGTATTCCAGCAGGATGCGGTCATAATCCGGCAGCCCCGCGGGAACGGTATGCCGCTCAATCGCTTCCTGCTGACCGCTCGCGTAGACCGAGAGCTCGTCCCCGTCCAGATGCAGCAGATAGGTCACTGCCGGCGGGACGGGTTCTGCCTCGGCGCGTACCTGTACGGTGACCGCAGGGGATGTCCCGGTTTCTGCTCTGACAGCGGAGACCTCCGGCAGCGAGATGTTCCGTGTCGGCGCTGTTGTATGCCATAATACTGCAAGACCGAGCACTGCGGCTCCGGCGGCAGCAGCAGTTACCGTCCATTTCTGTGTCAGCATAGCGTTTCTCCTCCTTTTCTTCGGGGTTAGTATGGTACAAATTCCTGCAAATATGCGCGATTTAATAGTAAAATTTTTCAAAGATATTGGAAATCACTTAACAAACCGCAGATTTTGTGCTATAATAATCTGTGTATGTCTGCGCAGTATGCAGAAACCCCGTCAGCGATCCGAAAGGAGATCCGTACATGAATGTAAACGAAGCAAAGCGCCGGAACGCAGAGAACGCACCGGCGAGTCCTGAGAATAAAGCAGAGACAAAGAAACCGAAGAAGCGGCGCCGCAAACCGCTGATCCTGCGTTTCCTCGGTTTTGTCGGCACGACCGTTCTCGTGATGTTCCTCTCCTTTGTGCTGCTCTTTGTGGTCACCGGCTCGATCTGTGCGATCGCAGCTACGGCATATGTCGTCAACTATATGGAATCGACCACATCCGTCAGCATTCAGGAACTCACGATGAGCTACTCCACGAACATCTATGAGATGAACGAGGAGGGCGAGTGGGAGAATGTCTATCACGTTAATAACGATGTCAAGCGGAAACCCGTCAAGCTCTCTGAGGTGCCGAAATATACGCAGTACGCCTTCGTCTGCGCGGAGGACGAGCGTTTCTATGAGCACGAGGGCGTGGACTTTCAGCGTACCCTGTTCGTTATCATCAAGTTCATTCCGTCTTTCTGGAATGCAAACAGCTTCGATCAGGGCGGTTCGACCATCACCCAGCAGCTTGTCAAGAACCTGACAGGCGACAACGATCCCTCCCCGCAGCGTAAGATCCGCGAGATCTACCGCGCAATGCAGATGGAGAAGTCTTACTCCAAGGATGAGATCCTTGAGACCTATATCAACTATATCGGCTTCGGCGGCGCGGCAAGCGGCATCGAGATGGCAGCGGACAAGTATTTCGGCAAGACCGTCTCTGAGCTGACGCTTGCAGAGAGCGCCTGCCTTGCGGCGATCCCGCAGAGCCCGGAGGTCAACAACCCCTTCGCGGGCAAGAATGTTGTGGCTGACAATGAAGTCACCGGCACACAGTATGTCACCGATACCTTCATCAACACCGGTATGGAGGTCAACCGCAAGCGTATGGAATACATCCTGAAGCAGATGTATACCAACGGCGTCATCACCTTCGACGAATATCAGAAGGCGCTGAATGAACACCTCATCTTCAAGGGCACAGACGAATACAAGGCGCTGCACCCTGAGGAGGAAGAGGAAGAAAAGGAAGAAACCGCCGACACCAGCCAGGGTACCTCCTGGTCTGTCGATGAGGCGATCCGTGAGTTCCGCGATATGCTGATGGAGGAGCGCGGCGTTTCCAAGGAGCGTGCCTACAACATCATCAACACCGGCGGCTATCAGATCTATTCCACGGTCAACCGTGAGATGCAGAAGTATGTCGAGGAGAAGTATTCCGAGCTGAACAACCTGCTCCGCGGCATGACCACCGAACGTGCAACCACCATTTTCCGTGATCTCGACGGCGACGGTGAATATACCGATGAGGAAAACCTCGTTCTGAAATCCGGCTTCACCGCCATTGACTACAACGGCAATGTCCTCTGCACGGTCGGCGACATCGGACAGAAGAAAGGCGCACTCGGCACGAGTTTTGCTTCCACCGAGCCGCAGCAGATCGGTTCTACCATTAAGCCCGTCTCGACCTACGGCTACGCGCTCTATCACGATTATATTTCGTGGGGCACGAAGATTCAGGACTTCCCGCCGTATGTCGTCAATGACAGACCGTGGCCGACGAACTATTCCGAGAACAGCAGCGTGACCGTTTATTCCAGCAAGCGCATCCCGGTCTACACCGCGCTGCAGTGGTCCTACAACACCATTCCCGCACAGATCCTCAAGACCTACGGCGAACGCAATGTTTACGATTACGCAACCGAAACGCTCGGTCTTCAGTTTGACGAAGCAAAGGACGTTGACTGGGCGCCGCTGACGGTCGGCTCGCTGCACTACGGTGTCACCGTCAAGAATCTTGCAAATGCATATATGGTCTACGGCAACGGCGGCTATTACAGCAAGGCACACATCATCAGCCGTATCGAGACCGGCGACGGCACGCTTGTTTATGCGGGCGGCGATGACTACAAGGCGGTCATCGACCCTGAGACCTCTTTCGTTATGAATAAGCTGCTGCAAAATATTGTGCAGAACGGTACAGGTAAAATGGCGCGTGTCTGGTCCGGCGGCAAGGAAGTTCCGATGGCCGGCAAGACAGGTACTACCCAGGACTGGTGCGATGAAACCTTTGTCGGTCTGAACCCCGATTTCGTCAGCGCAGTCTGGATGGGCTACAAGGAGAACAAGGAAATGCGCAATCACGGCGCAATCTCCTCTGCGCACATCTGGCGCAACATCATGGGCGAGTGGGTGCAGTCTCACTGGTCCGGCAACGACTTCCCTGAGTGTGACAGCGTGGTTGTGGGCTATGTCTGCCCGGCAACCGGCAAGATCGCAGGGCCGAACTGCGGCCACGGTATGGTCGGCTACTGGAAGTCCACCAACACACCGTACTGCGACAATTATGACTGCGTGATGAAGCCGCCTGCCGAGAGCAGCAACTAAAGGAGCGGTATGGCAGCAGAAAACCGTATCTTAAAATCAAAATGGTATCTGTATCTCACCGAGTTCTTCGCCGGCATGTCTGTCATGGCGGTAGAGCTCGGTGCGAGCAGATTATTGGCACCTTATTTCAGCTCCTCGCAGATTGTCTGGACGATCATCATCGGCACCATTATGATCGCGATGGCGCTCGGCAATGTCTGGGGCGGCCGCTCTGCCGACAAGAACCCGGATCCCGATAAGCTCTACGGGCGCATGCTCTTTGCCGCAGTCTGGATCGCGGCAATTCCCTTTGTCGGAAAGCTCGTGATCCTCGGCATCTCTGCGCTGCTTGTCGTGACGGTCAGCACGAATTTCCTGATCTGGGCGGCGTTTCTCTCCTGCATGATCGTGTTTGTGTATCCGCTGTTTCTGCTCGGCACGGTGACGCCCTCGCTGGTGAAATATACCGTCAGCAGCCTCGATGACAGCGGCAAGACCGTTGGCACGCTCGGCGCAGCAAATACCGTCGGCAGCATCATCGGCACCTTTGTCCCGACTTTTTTGTCCATCCCGGCTGTCGGCACAGCAGCGACATTCGTGATTTTCTCCGGCATCCTGCTGCTGCTCGGTGCAGTTTATTTTATTTCCGTGAAGCGCGGCGCCGTGAAGACGGTCATTTCTCTCGTGCTGTTTGCGGCGGCATCTGTCGCCGGGCTTTCCTTCGGGTTTGCCTTCTGGGAGAATACGCTCACGCTTGAGGATGAATCCGTCTATAACTATTTGCAGGTGCGCGAGGATGACACCCGCGTGATTCTCTCGACGAATGTGCTGTTCGGCGTGCAGTCTGTTTATCAGAAAAGCGACACGCTGACAGGCATGTATTATGATTATGCGCTCGCTGCCCCGCTGATGGCAGAGCAGCCCGATTCGCTGTTGATCCTCGGCATGGGCACGGGCACCTACGCGACACAGTGCGCACGGTATTTTCCTGATATGACAGTCGAAGGTGTGGAGATCGACGAGAAGATCACCGATCTGGCACACCGTTATTTTTCTCTGGATGAAAGCATCCCCGTCACCACCTATGACGGGCGTGCGTTCCTTGCAGGCACTGATAAAAAGTATGATGTCATCATGGTCGATGCCTATCAGGATATCACGATTCCGTTTCAGATGTCCTCACAGGAGTTCTTCAAAATGGTGCGGTCGCATCTCACGGAAAACGGTGTCATGATCGTCAACATGAACATGATCTCCGAACGCGAAAACGGCATCAACGCCTATTTGCAGGACACGATTGCATCGGTATTCCCTGAGGTTTACACCGTGAATGTGAACGGCGCGACAAACCGTGAGCTGTTTGCATCCGCGAATCCCGATATGCTTCGGCTGCTGAAACAGCGCACGGAGGAATATCTCGCGCTGGATTCGGAAATGGCATATGATCTCTGCGTGATGATGCAGAAGGTCGCCGAAAATCTGACACCCTATCAGGCAGGCAGCAGGATCCTGACCGATGACAAAGCGCCTGTGGAGCTCCTCGGCATGCAGACCATTGACGATATGATCTCGCGGGAGCTTTCGTATTATAAGGAAAAATTTGAACAGGAGGGCATCGCCGGACTGATCGGCTGAGCCCTCGGAGAATACTATGATGAGAATGTGCTGCCCGTGTCATTTCGGGCTCGAAAGTGTAGTGAAGTTTGAGCTGACGCGGCTCGGAGCAGCGGAGATCGCCGCGGAGGACGGCAGAGTGAAGTTTTCCGGCGACTGGCAGATGCTCGCCGCCGCGAATACGGAGCTGACCGCCGCAGAGCGCGTGCTGATTGAGCTCGGGACTATTTCGGTTGCTGCACAGCGCGGCAAGACCGCATTTGATCCGCTCTTTGACGGTGTGTTTTCCCTGCCGCTTGAGGAATTTATCGGCAGGGATGATGCATTTCCCGTGAAGGGCAGCTCGCTGAACTCTGCGCTGCACAGCGTCCCTGCATGTCAGGCGATCGTGAAGAAGGCAGCAGTCAAGCGCCTGCAAAAGGCATACCGCACGACTGAGCTCCCCGAGATCGGCGCCGTGCATCAGATTCAGTTTTCGATCCGCAGCGATGTCTGTACCGTCTATCTCGATACTTCGGGTGTCCCGCTCCACAAGCGCGGCTGGCGCGCAAAGGCAAATCTTGCGCCGATCCGTGAAACGCTTGCAGCGGGCATCCTCGATATTTCGCATATCCGATCGGATTCTCAGCTCTGTGATCCGTTTTGCGGCAGCGGCACATTCCTGATCGAGGCCGCCTGCCGTGCTATGCACATTGCACCGGGTCTGCACCGCAGATTTGCATGTGAGCAGTGGCAGCAGATGCCGAAGGAGGTCTGGCGTGAAGCGCGCACCGCCGCGACCGCGAAGATCAACCGTGATGCGGCATTCCGTGCCGTCGGCTATGATAAGGACCCGGAAGCTGTGCGTCTTACGATGGAGAACGCGAAGAAAGCAGGCGTCTCCGACCGCATTACGGTCACACAGCGCGACATCCGTGATTATGTCCCCGACGAGGGATTCTCCGTTGTCTGCAATCCGCCCTACGGCGAGCGCATGCTGGATGTGCACGCGGCAGAGGAGCTTTACCGCGTGATGGGAAAGGTGTTTCCCGCGTCGCAGCCTGTGAGCGTCATCACACCCGACCGCGAATTCGAGCAGCATTTCGGCAGACGCGCACGCAAGCGCCGCAAACTTTATAACGGCATGCTGCAATGCAATCTTTATCAGTATTTCTAAAAGAAAGGATGATCAAAGTGCTGACACCCAATCTCACTGTTTCCCCGGAGGGACACCTTCTGATCAACGGCGCCGATACCGTTGCGCTTGCAAAGCAGCACGGCACGCCGCTCTATGTTATGGATGAGGACATGATCCGTGAAAGCTGCCGCGGCTACAACGATGTTCTGCGTGATGAGTATGCCGGCAAAGGTCTCATCTGCTATGCGAGCAAGGCGTTTTCCTGCAAGGAGATTTATCGCATCGTGGATTCCGAGGGGCTCGGCGCAGACTGCATTTCCGACGGCGAAATGTATACCGCGCTCTCTGCCGGGATGCCCGCAGAGAAGATCGTCCTGCACGGAAACAGCAAGACCGATACCGAGCTGCGCATGGCAGTGGAGAAGGGTATCGGGCGCATTGTGTGCGATAACCTCAGTGAGCTTGCGCGTCTCAATGCGATTGCAGGCGAGATGGGCAGACAGCCGAAGGTGCTGCTGCGCGTGAAGCCCGGCATTGATGCACATACGCATGAATTTGTCCAGACAGGCAAGATCGACTCGAAGTTTGGCTTTGCACTGGAGACCGGCGAGGCGCTGGCAGCAGTCGAAGCCGCGTCTGCATATGAAAATCTGAATCTGGCAGGTCTGCACTGCCATATCGGTTCGCAGATCCTTGAGACAGAGCCGTTTGCGGCGGCTGCCCGTGTGATGCTTGGCTTCATGGCTGAGATCCGTGAGAAGCTCGGTCTCACGCTGCCGGAGCTGAATCTCGGCGGCGGTCCCGGCATTCGCTACACCGAGGAAGATGATCCCAAGCCCTTCGGCGAGATCGTCCGTGCGATTCTCGGTGCAGTGAAGGCGACCTGTGCAGAGTGCAGCTTCCCGGAACCGTATGTGCTTTTTGAGCCGGGGCGTTCGATTGTCGGCGGTGCCGGGCTCACGCTCTACACCGTGATGGCAAAGAAGACCATTCCGAACATCCGCACCTATGTGCTCGTGGACGGCGGCATGTGCGACAACCCGCGCTATGCGCTGTATCAGTCGCGCTATGAGGCATTGATCGCAAACCGCGCAGATCAGCCTCGCTCCGAGACCGTGACCGTCGGCGGTAAGTGCTGCGAGAGCGGTGATCTGATCGGCGAGCATATGCCGCTGCAGCCCGCTGAGGACGGCGACATCTTGGCGGTTCTTGCGACCGGTGCATATAACTATTCGATGGCGATGAACTATAATCGCAACCCGCGTGCGGAGGTTGTCATGGTGAAGAACGGTGAAGCACGCACGGTCGTGCGCCGCGAATCCTATGAGGATCTTGTGCGGAACGATCTCTGATAACGGCACAAAACGCCGCTTGCTGCCGGACAGTCGGCGCGGGCGGCGTTTTTCAGCTTCTGCGGCTGTTCGATACGGAGACTTAATTTGAATAGAATGAAAGACAGCTTTTGTTCTTTATTATCGCAAAGGAGTGCATCATCATGAGATATGCAGAGCTTTCGGTACCTTGGCAGCGCGTCTTTGCGCTTGCATGGGAATCCGTCTGTGCGGGGAGCCGCGCGATCGGCGCGGTGATCGCAGACGACGCGGGGCATATTCTCGCGGAGGGAAGAAACCGGACGGGAGAATGCGATCTTCCGAATCCGTCTGCAATCCATGCGGAAACAGAAGCGATCCGTTCGCTTGATACAGCAGCGCATCCCGATAAACGCGGCTGCACGCTCTATGCCGGCCTTGAGCCCTGCGTCATGTGCATGGGCACGCTCGTGATGGGCGGCATCCGCCGTGTGGAGATTGCAGCGCGGGATGATTTCGGCGGCGCGATGCGGCTGATTGATCAATTTGATTTTGCGCGCAGCAAGGGTATTCAGGTCACATGGCGCGATGATGTGCTCGGTGATATTCAGCGCGGGATGCAGACAATCCGTGAGCTGTTGCAGCAGCAGGATTCTGCGCGTCTGGAGCGTATTCTTTCAGATTTTTCAGTGCATAACCGGGCAGGTGTCGATGCTGCAAAGCAGCTTGTTGAGGCGGGATGGTTCATTGAGAAACGCCCGTCTGATTACAGCGCGCAGGTGATTTTTGATGCGCTCGCTGTGCGGTGTGAGGTGCAGCATGACAGTTTGTAATCAGTGCCCGCGGGGTTGCGGTGTGCTGCGTGACAGCGCCGCCGGATACTGCGGCGAACAACGCATCATCCGCATTGCGCGTGCGGCACCCCATATGTGGGAGGAGCCGCCCATCAGCGGGAAGAACGGCTCCGGCACGATCTTTTTCAGCGGATGTTCCCTGCGCTGTGTCTACTGCCAGAATTACCGTGTCGCAGAGAGTGAGATCGGGACGCCGGTGACGCCGGAACAGCTTGTCCGCATCATGTTTGATCTCCGCGATCAGGGCGTACACAACATCAATCTTGTCACCCCGAGCCACTTCACCGCAGAGCTGGTGCCTGTGCTGGATGCCGCAAAGCGGCAGGGGATCGGCATTCCGCTTCTCTGGAATTCCTCCGGCTATGAGCGCCCGGAAACACTCCGCCTGCTGGACGGGCTGATCGACATTTATCTCCCGGATTTCAAATATCTGAATCCGCAGACCGCCGCGCAGTATTCTCATGCACCGGATTATCCGGAAGTCGCAAAGGCCGCGCTTGCCGAGATGGTGCGGCAGCGCGGCGCACAGGTCTTTGACGCGGACGGCATGCTCCGCAGCGGCGTGCAGGTGCGGCATCTGGTGCTGCCCGGTCACACGCAGGAGTCCCGGCAGATTCTCTGGTATCTGCACCGCACTTACGGCAGCACGATCGGTGTCAGCGTGATGAATCAGTATACGCCGATGCCGCAGGTAATGCGTGATCCGCTCCTGTCACGCCGCGTGACGGAGCGTGAGTATCAGACTGTCCTGCACTATGCGGAGCTGATCGGTATGAGGCAGATTCTCACACAGTCGGGGGAGGCAGCGGAAGAGAGCTTC